>CAYJCS010000008.1:13315-18588 GCA_964368715.1 uncultured Bacteroidaceae bacterium
TTTTCTGGCTTCAGCGACTGCTCTTGCGTCGGCAATCGCCTTGGCTTCCGTATTTGCAAAAATCGAAGATTGATAAACCGCACCTTCGTTTGAGAGAGGTTTTGACTTTTGTTCTTCCGCCACTAAGCCGCGGAGATTTTGCGCGCTTTGTTCGGGCTTTTGCGCGACGGCACGCTCAATTAAAGATTGAACTTTTGAAGATTGCGAATCGTTTTGCTTTTGCTCTTGCGTTTTTTCCTCTAAAGTGGTTTTATCTTGCATCGAACCGTTAGGCTCGCTTGTACGCTCATTCGTGCCGTCGGATTTTACGCTGTCAAAATTAGTGTTAAACTTTTCTTCTTTTACGCCGAGTATTCTTTTCCAATCGGGTGTGTCAGATATGACAGGTGTCTCTTTCTTTGGCTCAAGATTGATTTCAACTTGCGGTTTTTCGTAGGCGTCGGTGATAATTTCCCCTATCGTTTTCAAAGGTGCGGGAGGCTCTTCGCCGGTAATACGCCGTTTTATTTCTCCGTGCAATCCGATTTCCGTTGCGGATGAAGTCTTTGTCGGCGGAGTTGAAAACTCCGGCTTTTGAGCAAATTTGGACGGCTTTACGACTTCGGGCTTGATAATTTCGCCCTGTTCGGGATTGGGGGTCTGTTTGTTGTCGTATGCTTCTGCAACAAAGAGCGGCTTTGGACGGTATTCGCCCTCTTCAAGCGCCTTCCTACCGAATATTTTAATTTGGTCGGCTTTTAACTGTTCAAAACTGACTTTAGAACTTTCTTCTGCTGTGGTTTTGCTCTTTGAACGAAGTTCTTCCATGTCTAGTTTGTCAATCGACTTGTTGTATTCAAATCGGTTGCCGTAACCGTTAAAAAGATTGTCTTCGTCCTCATCTTCCATCGGTTTTGAAGCCGGCAATCCCAAATCAGAATCAAGGGGCTTTCTCGGCACTGAGTAATCTCCGCCGATATTAGTGCCTTTGTCGGGCATGAGTTTTTGGCGCATAGCCTGTGCCCTGACCGCGCTGTACGGTGCGCCCGGAGTTTTCAATGCGTTGTCGGGATTGTTGGCGATGTTGAAATGCTCCAAATCTTCGCTCTTCAAAGTGTCGCGGAAAAGTATTCTGCGCGCAATTTCGCGCTTTTCAAATTTGTCGTCAAAAGCTGGGGAAGAAAATTCGTCCTCAACTCTGCCTGCCGCGTTTGGATAAAGTGGATTGTAACCCGCCGCACCTTTCAGTTTTTTATCTGCCTTTTGCGAAAGCGGATCGCCTGCCACGTCCACGACGTACAGATTTTGTTTTCCCTCGTTTTGTTCAGCGTTGAAATCGGTGATTGCAGGTGTTTTTTGCGAAGTAATTTTTGTGCCGCCCACCGAAGACGGTTTGGATTTATCGCGTTCTTTTTTGCCTGGGGCAGAATAAACGGTATTTTTTTTCAGATACGGCAAAATGGCAAAGAACGCCAGTATGAAAAACACCGCGATAACGAGTATCAACGCGCCGACGGTTGTTATTGCTTTCATTATCGGATAAGCCGCTATGCCAAACAGCATGCCGCCTGCGGTGTTGGTGTTATTGTAGCAAAGCAACAAATAGTCGCCGTACGACGCATTGACGATGTGCACGGACGAAGTGTATATGTGAAGTGCCAAAACCGCAAAAATAAACAATCCGGAATATGTGGCAATTTTCCTCAAAGGGAGACGTACACGGAGATTGAAAATCACGGCTAGTCCTACGACAATTCCCGCGATGGAATAGGCGTAATCGGCAAGCCCGAAAAAGCCTACCGTGAAAGAATAGACCATTCTCCCCACGCCACCCAGTGCGTGAACGTCGGCCAAAAAAGAAAAGAGTGAAACCAAAACTATAAGCACGCCCAGGGCAATACGATTGCCCGTGTTGGCTCTAAATTGTCTGGTGTTGGGTTGCATAAAATCCTTTACTATCCTCTCGCACGCGGGAGCGCGCACGCATACTTAATTGTTACTACAGAGTATTATAACATACTACATATGGGATTTCAAGATATTTTATTATGCGGTAAAAGAAAAACAAAAGAGACTTTCGTCTCTTTTGTCATCTATATTTCTATTGTGTTGAAAGTTGTCAAAAATGGTCGATTTAAATGTTTAGAACAACGTATTTACGACCAAATATATGCGTTTAATGTTTTTTGTCGAGTTCGTAGCCGTGCTTAAGCGATGTGCCGTACTGGCGCTTAAAATTCTCTTCGTTTTTTTGTAGGTAGCGGCGGTACAGTTCTTCACTCCCCATGCCCATACGATTGCACATTCCCGTGAAGAAATGCAAAATGTCCACAAGTTCCTCCTTGACGTTGTCTTCATTTATTTCTTTTGGGTTTTTCCACCATTTGAAATTGACTTCGGCAAGCAGTTCGGCAAGTTCGCTCAAAATTGCAAGAGTCTGTTTTTGTATCCATTCTTCGGGCTTGATACCCTGCAAATTCCTGTTTTTGATGACGTCTTGGTCAAATTTTTCCTGCATTTGAAAGATTATGTCCAATTTGTCCATTCCCTTAAATTCCTCACTGTCGAAAAAATTTGTTTTGATTTCGTTGTCGCTCATTTGTATACCTCAATATTTTTTACATTGTTTTGTTACTTTCGATAAAGGCTTAGTTTTTCAAATACACCTTTCTCAAGTCTAGTGAAACGTCCTTTGAGACTGTAGATACGGCAAATTTATCGGTGTCGAAGATTTTTCTGGCTAAGTTTAAAACGTCCTCTCGCGTGACGGAATCAATAAGTTTTAAGGTTGCGTCTATGTCGTAGAGTTTGCCCTTTTTTATGCAAACGCTGCCCATAGTACGCATCAAGCCCGAAGTGCTTTCCTGTCCCAAAACGACGGAGGTTTTGCGCTGTTCCTTGCCCTTTTTCAGTTCATCGTCCGTGATGCCTTTGTCCATAAGAATATCAACTTCTTTTTTGATTGCACTCACGGCAAGTTCCGCACTTTGAGGGTTGCTTGCGGTGTAAATAACATAGCTGCCGTTGTTTTCGTATGCGGAGGGATAACCTGTTACCGTATAGCAAAGTCCCAGTTTTTCACGGATACTTTGAAACAAGCGGCTCGACATTTCCGAAGAAAAAACGGAAGCAAGGATTTGCGAGCAGTAGCGGCGTTTTTCGTCTTCTAAGTCGGCAGGAAACGCCATTCCTATATGCGCTTGCGATATATCTTTTTTGCTACTTACCGATCTACCCTCTCTCACGGCAGTTTCTATGACGTCTTTTTCGAGATTCCCACAGTCGGTAAATTTTTTTTCAAAATATTTATCGGCTAGGCTCACGGCTTCTTTTTCCGTCAAATTGCCGCATATTGACAATGCGGTGTTGACGGGCGTATAACGATTTTTTAGATATGAAAACAAGTCGTCCGACTTCATTTTCATCAGTGTTTTTTTGGTGCCTAAAATGGCTTTCGAAAGAGGATGGCCTTTGTATGCGGCAAAACCCAGTCGCTCAAAACAAAGGTCGGAGGGTTCGTCAGAACTTTCATTTATTTCCTCAATAACAACCTTACGTTCGCTTCTTATATCGCCAATGTCAAATTTAGGATTGAAATACATATCCGAAATTACGTCCATACATTTTTCGGCGTGGTCGGAAAGAGAAGTGGAATAAAAACAAGTGTGGTCTTTTGCTGTATAAGCGTTCAATGCCGCGCCTATGCTGTCGGTTTCGTTGACAATGTCAAAAGCGGTGCGATTCGAAGTGCCTTTAAAAAGCATATGTTCGATAAAGTGCGACACTCCGGATTGCTCGTCCGTCTCATAAGCAGAACCTGCCCTGACAAAAACGCCCAAAGACGTTGAGCGCACAGAAGGGTTCTGTCTGAAGACAAGTTTCATGCCACTATCAAATTCTATCAAACGATTCATAGTGAGATTATACCACATAACCTGTCCTCCGTAAACATATTTTGTGATATGAAAGAAAGAACGTTCAGGCTTATAGCCGCAAATTTAATCATTGTTTGCACACTCGCAAGCGCGCTTGGAATAACCATATATTCACTCACGCCTGCTAATGGGTCGAACACCGAAACGGGCGGCGCGGTATACTCCGGCGATGCCGACTGCGGAGCGGTGTCGCTTATGGTCAACGTGTATGAGGGAGCGCAGTACGCGAAAGCAATTTCCGACTTACTCAAAGAAAGAGGGTTTTTTACAACCTTTTTCGTGGGTGGGAAATGGGCCGAAAACAACGGAGATACGCTCATAAAACTTGCGGCCGACGGAATGGAAATCGGCAATCACGGATACCTGCACCGTGACCATGCAACACTTAGTTACAGCCGTAACCGCGACGAAATTTTGGTGACGGAAAAACTGATTGACATAACGCTGAAAGACGTCCCCGACTATCGCAACTGCAAACTTTTTGCGCCCCCTTCGGGCAGTTTCGGGAAAACCGCATGCACCGTCTGCGACGACCTTGATTATACCCTCGTTATGTGGACGCGTGACACAATCGATTGGCGCGACCACAACGCCGATTTAATTTATAACCGCGCCGTCAAAGACATAAAAGCGGGGGACTTAATTCTTATGCACCCCACCGAGTGTACAGTCTCCGCCCTGCCGAGCATCCTTAACGAAATCCAAGCAAAAGGCCTACGTGTAGACAAAGTGAGCACCGTAATCTCATAAAGAGTAAAAATAAAAAATCCATCTAATCTAAAAAAGAAAGCAAAAACCGATATTGAGATGAAGAACACGAAAGAGGCACTTGGGTGACAAGCCTA
The DNA here is from genome assembly GCA_964368715.1 of uncultured Bacteroidaceae bacterium. Lineage (GTDB taxonomy): Bacteria > Bacillota > Clostridia > Christensenellales > CAG-917 > RGIG4097. The sequence continues at coordinate 18,075 of CAYJCS010000008.1, forward strand.
GCGTACTTAGCGTACGTGACTTGGCAAACGAGTGCCTCTGACAAAGTTATTCGCTCAATAGCGACTTTTTATGCTTTTTTAATGACTTCTTTCAAGCGAAGATCAACACGGTGTTTCTCGTCAATCTTAATGACTTTAACTAGGACGATGTCGCCGAGGTTGATGACGTCGGTCACTTTTTCAACTCTTTGATCGGAGAGTTTGGAAATGTGAATCATGCCGTCTTTGCCGGGAGCGAAGTTGACGCTTGCGCCGAACTGTCCCTTGTCGTTTTCCATAATCTTGACAACTTTGCCTTCGTACACGTCGCCGACTTCTACGTCGCGGACTATGTTTTCAACGATGGTGCGTGCTTTCTTGATAGCTGCATCGTCGTTTGAAGCGACAAAAATTGTGCCGTCTTCGGTGATGTCGATTTTGACGCCGGTTTCTTCGATAATCTTGTTGATTACCTTGCCGCCGCTGCCGATTACGTCGCGGATTTTGTCGGGATCAATGGTGAACGATACAATCT
>CAYJCS010000009.1:0-18488 GCA_964368715.1 uncultured Bacteroidaceae bacterium
GTTGCTCCTGTGGGACCTATGTCTCCGTCTGCTCCGGTTGCGCCTGTTGGTCCTGTGGGACCTGTTGCTCCTGTGGGGCCGGTAGGACCGGTAGGACCTGTGGGGCCGGGACAGCAGCATCCTGCGGGACTCGGACAACAACATCTGGATACAATACCGCATTGTGCGCTAAACGCCTCCAACGGCGGACAATTACAACAATTATTTTTATCGAAAAAATTCATTTTCCCTCCTTTTAAAACTTGTTATTTATTGATTCAAAAAATCTTTTATTATAAGCGTAAGCCGCAGAATAGGGTTTTATTTTTCCTGCAAGCTCATTATAACTTACGGCCTCTTCTGTTTCACCCTGCTTAAAACATATGACACAAAGTTCTATCGCCGGTATATAGCCGTAGTAGTCTTCCTCTAAAAACCCCAAAGACAAGGTTGGTTTTTTACAGTTCAAGGCCAGTAAGTACCAGTACTTGGCGTTTTCAAGGTCTTTCTTCTTTGCAAATAGCTCCCCTATGCGGCACAACAAATCCCCTCTCGGCACCGAATAAACAAAGCCACGGAATGCGGCGGCAAAAGCACTATCGTAATCATTTAGCATTTCGTAGCAAACAGATAAGTCCTTACATGCGCTCAGGCAGTTTTCAAACCACCCGTCCCCGCCGTCGAGAAAATTATTAAAGACTATAACGGCGTCGACGTACTTTTGGTTAAACATTAATTCCCGTCCGTAATAATAGGTGAGCCTGGGAGAAAGCTTTTTGCCTTGCGCCAGCTGTTTTTCAAAAATCTTGAGGTTCCGTCCGAGCGGATTGGCTCTGATTTTGCGGTGTTCCACGGCTATATCGATATATTCGCACTTGCCGGAAATCTGTATCAACTCGTGGATAGGCTCCACCCAAACGGGGTTTTTGGATTTTTTAACCAGCCGTTCCCGATAGTAGGTATAAGTCGGTTTTCCCTCTTCGTCAAAGCGGATATGGTAGGGCATATATACTATGTCGGTATTTTCCGGCAACGTAGCTTTGAGGTCTTTGAGCTTATCGGCATTTTGGGGAGAAATTATATCGTCGGCGTCAAGCCACATGATATAGTCGCCTTTAGCCTTGGAAAAAGAAAAATTCCTTGCCGCAGAAAAGTCGTCAATCCATATAAAGTCATATACCTTGTCGGTAAAGCCGAGCGCAATATCCTTTGTGCCGTCGGTAGAGCCTGTGTCCGCTATTATTATCTCGTCTACCGCATCCGCCACCGAGCTCAAACAGCGGAACAATGTTTCGGCCTCGTTTTTTACTATCATACATAAGCTAATCGTCATAAAATTCACCCTCAAAGCTATATTATGAGCAGGTCGGTTATTTCGTTATGCGCACCGTTTGACGGATGCGGCGAAACCGGTTTCGTCCTCAAACCACCCATACTCCGCTTCTGAAATATTCATATCTTTAATCAAGCTATGTAACGTCGGAAAACACCGGTCAAAAACTGCAGGCGCAACAAAATACCTACGTTATATCCTATGAAAAAAATTAGCAAAATGGAAGAAGGTTAATGGAAAAACTCATCTTTCTTCGATAAATTAATTAATATTTTTAACTCTTTTAGACTTTCCTTACGGGCGAGTGTTTTACTGCTATCCTATTTTTATTGTCTGCGACGCTAAAGCCTAACGGGGCGCATATGGTGCCTTTTGGCGCAAAGGAAAGCCCCCACTCAGATTTCTCCGAACGGGGGCTTTGTTTTAAATAGGTTGTTCTACTTTTTTCTTTTTACTTATTTTACATTACTTATTTTACATTACTTATTTTACCTAAAATAAAAGTAAAAATAATTATAAAAACTACTTCAACACCTAAAATGACACTAGTTATTATAGCCATTGTTTTAAAATAATCTTGCAATAATGTTAGCAACAATACATTAAGGATTATACTAAAAATAGCAAGTACATATCCCGCTACTTGAATAGCAAATAAAGGTATTGGCACCCCATATTCTCTGACCGATTCTCCACCGGGCGCACGAAACATAAATGAGAGTTTTTTAATCTTTATTAATCTAAATGCCCCACTATTAACTGTGTCTGTAATTTTGAATTGCATAAATGGAGGGATCAATGCCATCAGTGCTATCATAAACACAATACCTATTATACATAAAACCTCTTGCGAAAACATTTTTCCCTCCAATGAAATGCATTTTAACCAAATAGCCAACCTAAAAATTTGTCAGCAGCCATGCCTGCACCTAATGCTATCATGGAACCAGTAAACATTCTAAACATTTGTTGCCCGACAGCTAAAGTCATTCTGTTAGTAACTTGCGTTACGGCCGACTTCATACCCCTTTCCGTAGCATAATAAACACCGCTTGCAATTCTATTTTGAACAGCCTTCACACTTGCGGCGGCATTTTGAACACCCGATGCAGAGCCAACAGCTTTTACATTCTGTGTCCCCGCTCCTGCAAACCAACCAGCCGCTCCACCAACAGCTGTGCTAATTCCGACACTTAACCAATTTATATCACTAAACGATATACCGCCAATAAATTGTGAAGCTATGTTTGATACGCCACCTATCCCTGCGCCTATAAGCATTGAACCTACCTTGGAAATTCCAGATACCCCAAGCATTCCTGTTACAGCACCTACTCCAATATCTAATGCAAATTGTCCCCAGTTTAATTCTCCAGTAAAAATAGCTTGCGACCCCAATGATATGCCTGCACCAATTGCCGCACCGACAAACGCCGCTCCAAGCAATCCTCCTGTAAATACTGAGCCTACGATTAGCCCCGCAACAACAACGCCTGCAAGTAGCCATTCCTACCACTTTGTCGTTCCATAGGGATCGGTGAACATAATGGGATTATTCCCAACATAGGCGTATAGGTTGAGTCCGTTAATTTCGCCCGGCGATTTTAGGAGTATTGGCTCAGAGAGGGGCGCAACGATTTTGTAGGGCACATCTCATTTACGTAATCCGATATTGCAGAGTGATTATAGCACGCGCGGTGGCGAATGGCAAACATAGTTTTATAAAAGGCAAACCAAACATTATGGCATTAACAATTTTTTGGAAAATATGTGCGGGCATATGTTTAATACTCATTGGTGATAAACCAAAAATTAAATAAAGTTGAAACTGGCAAAAGTGGTTTTGACCTAAAAGGCTATTGAAATTTCGGCGTTTAGGTGGTAAAATTTAGGTATCAAAAATGGGGGCAAATGTATGAAAACATTGTATAAAGGCGGAAATATCGTTGACGGCAGCGGTGGCAAGCCGTATGTTGGCGACGTGCTGGTTGACGGAGATAAAATTGCAAAAATCGGTGTTAATCTGAAAGTTAAGGCAGATAAAGTGGTGGATTGCGCAGGATTGACTGTTGCGCCGGGCTTTATCGATGCTCATTCGCACAACGATTTCTTTTATGATTATGACAACGCGGAAGATTTTTATAAGCCTTTTTTGAAACAGGGTATCACAACTCAAGTCACGGGCAACTGCGGATTTTCGCCTTTTGGAGTAGACGAAATAACGAAATATAAAGACAAGGTCGGCGGCGGACTTTTTCATGCAAAAAATCCCGGCAGTTTTAAAGATTTTGTTAGGAATGCGCAAGGCAAATTGTTTGTCAATATGATACCACTTGTCGGCCACGGCACCACGCGCATTAGTTTGTCGGGATACAATCCCACGCCGCTAAGCAAAGAGCAAATTGACGCAGAAATGAAATTGGTTGACGAGGCGATGGAAAACGGCGCATTCGGCGGCAGTTTCGGGTTTATGTACGAACCGGGTATGTACTCCAAAAAAGACGAACTTTATGCCTTTGCGACGGAGGTAGCAAAATATGACGGCATCGTTACAGTGCACCCTCGCGCGTGCAGCAAAGTTGCGCTTGGATATCCGCTTATAAGCAAGCCGCACATTGAAATCGCACTGGACGAAGTTATTGACATTATGGAAAAATCCAAGGTCCGCATGGAATACAGCCATCTGATTTTCACGGGAACGTCATCTTGGCCGAGTGTTGAGCCTATGCTGAAAAAGTTCCATGATTACAACAAAAAGGGCTACAAAATTGCATACGATAACTATGCCTTCACATACGGCGCGTCCGTCATCACCATTGTTATGCCACCTTGGTATATGGCACTCTCCGCTGAGGACAGAAAGAAGCTTTTCAATATGTTCAAACTCAAAGTGATGACTTTCCTCACGAAAAAACTGTTGGGCTTGGATTTTTGCGACTTCACTGTTGCCTATATCGGGAAAGGCTATGAAAAATATGAAGGCAAACTTGTGTCCGAAATTGCAAAGGAAGAGGGCGCATCCGACTTTGACACCTATATCAAATTGGTGGATTTAAGCAAAGGACAGGGCAGGCTGTATCTCGATAAATATTACAACGATGAAATCATAAACAGACTGATGAAGGACGATTTGTCTGTGTTTATGACCGACGCTTGGGTGGAAGAAAGCGGAACGCAAAACGGCGCGGCATATCAGTGCTTCCCCTATTTTTTGGTGCGTGGCAAGGAGAACAATATTCCGCTTGAAAGCGTGGTTAGAAAAATGACGGGAGCTACGGCGGATAGGTTTATCGTACCCGATCGCGGATATATAAAGGAAGGCTATTTTGCGGATTTGACGATATTTGATTATGACAATATCATCGTCAAACCCAAACAGCCCGACTTTACGCCCGAGGGTATAAAATACGTGGTTGTGAACGGCGAAACCGTCCTTGACAACGGCAAATATTCCACCGTCAAAGCAGGCAAAGTCATACTGAAAAGCAAATAAAAGCGCATCACCACTTTCGCACGTTCTTGACAGACTGTGCCTAAAATGATATAACATATATGTGTTCGATTTCCGTTGCCTAAAGGTATCCATGGTGCGGAAACGGGGGACTGGGCTAAAGCGCTTTCCCTTCCATTGCGAAAAGAACTCAAAAGTCTTTCTGCGTGGGCGAGCGCAGGAAGGCTTTTCTTGTCCCGACAAAATAATTTTATCAAAAATTAAATTTGGTTATGCAATATCAACTTTGATAATAAAATTGATTGTTATACAAAAGTTTAATCGCTCTAAAAGAAAAAGCAGCCCAAGGCTGCTTTTCCTTTAGGGAGATTATGGAGAGATATTATGTCAGTTTTCAGTCAATATTGATGCCTTTCTTTTGTGACTTCTTATCGTCTTCTTTGGGAACGCAAACCGACAATATGCCGTTTTGATAGGACGCTTTAACTGCATTTTCTTGGATGTCACCAACATAATAACTGCGCTGGCATGACATTCTGCGTTCTTTGCGGATATAATTTTTATTGTCGTTTTTGTCTTCTTCTTTTTCTACCTTTTCGGCTCTGACGGTAATATATTCATTTTCGTATTCCACCGAAATGTCGCTCTTTTCAAAGCCGGGGAGTTCGACTTCCATAACGTACGCATCTTCGGTTTCCTTTATATCGGTGCGCATGCTGTCAAACTTCTCGTCGTAAAACAGAGGTCTAAAGAAATTGTCCAGTGCATCGGAGAAGAAGTTCCCGTTTGAATCGTGATTGTAATTTACCATAAAGTTTTTCATTTTTGTCACTCCTTAATCAAATGTATTTGCCGCTACGATATGAGGCTATATGTCTGACGCGTCGGCCGTCCGTTATTGGCAATCTATCGTTAAGACTGTTAGCACTCTATCTATTCGACTGCTAATATCATAGCACATCCAAAGCGATTGTCAATAGTTTTAGCAATAAAATTAAAAATATTTTTAAAAAGCAAAATTTGTTTGCCTTGCGCGCGCGTATTGTGGTAATATGCGCATATGGAAGATAAAAAAATTTATTTATCATTACGCGGCGCAAGCGCACTCAACCTGAATCACTGTGGGTGTCTTTGTGCCTAACACTGCAAAATGAGAGCATAGCCACGCGCTATGCTTTTTTAATTCCACCGACCTTTAAACCAAAACAACTTGTCAAACCAATGTAGCAGACGAACAACAGATAAAACGGAGGAACTATGGGGTCTATAATCATTGACCAAAGAGATTTAGGAGTTCATGAAGAGTGCGGAATTTTTGGAATCCTCACACCTAAAAACGATGAAGACGTTGCAAAAGAGGTTTACTACGGTCTTTTTGCACTGCAGCACAGAGGCCAAGAAAGCGCGGGTATTGCTGTAAACGTCGAAGGGAACAAAGTTGCATATTACAAAAATATGGGGCTTGTAAACGAGGTGTTTTCCGAAGAGGAATTGTCGCTTTTGCCAAAAAGCAATATCGGCATAGGGCACGTAAGATATTCCACATGCGGTTCGTCCAACGTAGTGAATGCGCAGCCTGTTGTTTTTTACGGACGCTTTGGAAGAATGGCTGTTGCGCTAAACGGAAACATCTGCAACTCCGATATGATAAAAGGTTTACTCATCGACCGCGGTCATATATTCCAGTCTTCGGTTGACAGTGAAGTTGTTGCCGCGCTCATAAATTTTTACACGTCAAAAAACGTGGAAGAGGGCATACAAAGGGCCTGCATGGATTTTGTTGGAGCGTTTGCCATTGTGGTTATGGCAAACAATCAATTGATCGCTGCACGTGACCGATATGGATTAAAGCCGTTGATTATGGGCAAAAAAGGAAACAGCGTATTGTTTGCCAGCGAATCTTGCGCGCTTGATGCAGTTGATGCCGAAGTTATCCGTGACGTTGAGCCGGGAGAAATTATCATTGTGTCAAAAGACGGCACAATCACGTCAGAGAAATTTATGGCGCCCGATCCGCACCCTTGCATTTTTGAATACGTTTATCTTGCCAGAAGCGACTCTGTAATCGATGAGGTCAGCGTGTACGAAGCGCGCTACAACTGCGGCAAAGAACTTGCAAGACTGTTTAAAATCGATGCGGATATAGTCGCCGGTGTGCCGGATAGCGCAACCGTTTGCGCGAGAGGCTATGCGGATGTCAGCGGCTTGCCTATGGTGGACGCCCTCACCAAAAACCGCTATGTGGGCAGGACTTTTATTCAACCCGTGCAGGCACTTAGAGAAAGTTCGGTCAAAATCAAATTGAACGCATTCAGAAGCAACATCAAGGGCAAAAGGCTGATTTTAATCGATGACAGCATAGTTCGCGGAACCACGTCAAAGAAAATCATAAATATGCTAAGAAACAGCGGGGCAACCGAAGTGCATATGATAATAGGTTCGCCACCCGTCAAATTCCCTTGTTTTTACGGCGTGGATATGCAAACCAGGGAGCAACTTATCGGCGCCTTCAAAACCGAGGATGAAATCTGCAAGGAAATAGGCGCGGATTCTCTGCACTACATTCCGCTCGATTTGCTTGTAAAAAGTTGCGGTTCGCATCCATATTGTACGGCGTGTTTCAGCGGAAAATACCCCATGGAAAATGCATAATTAAGATACACATACGGCTTTTCGTACGACAAAACACTATTTACATTGCAGTGCCAAAAGTGCTATAATATCGAAAGTTAAGTTATCATTATGTAACGATTTATTTTAAGGAGAGATTATGGGAAAATACGTTATGGCCTACGACGTGGGCACCACGGGGCTTAAAACTTGCCTTTTCGAGATTGAAAAAGATATAAAAATGATAGCGTGCGCCAGCGCGGGCTACAATCTTTTCGTGCTTGACGGCGGCGGAGCGGAACAAGAGCCCGAAGAGTGGTGGCAGGCTATGAAGACGACTACCGCCGAAGTCTTTTCTAAATGTGACATTAAACCGTCCGATGTGGAAGGCGTATCTTTTTGCTCGCAGGCTCAAGGTTTGGTGCTTGTGGACCGCGAGGGCAAAGCAATCCGCCGCGCTTTCAGTTATATGGATCAGCGCGCGACCGTAGAAATCAAAGAGGGTATCGCCAACGGACTAAAAATCGCCGGAGGAAATATTGTCAAACTTATTCCCGCTCTTTTAATCACGGGTGCCGCGCCGCTAAGCGTGAAAGACCCCGTCTGGAAATACAACTGGGTGAAGAACAACGAACCCGAAAATTTCAAAAAAATACACAAGTGGCTTGACGTAAAAGAATATCTTATTTGTCGTCTGACGGGCGAATTTGTAATGACTTACGATTCGGCCTTCGGCACGATGCTTTACAACCTTAAAAAAAGATGCTTCAGCAAAACAATGTGCAAAATGCTCGGCGTAAACATAGAACACATGCCAAAACTTATTGCGTCAACCGACAGCGCAGGTACTGTTAAAAAGAAGGCGGCGGACGAAATCGGACTTGCCGAGGGTACGAAAGTGTACGGCGGCGGGATGGACGCAAACCTTATCGGTGTGGGTGCAGGAAGCACTGCTCTTGGAGACACTCACGTGTATAGCGGCACTTCCGGTTGGATTGGCACAATAACGGATAAATCCGTTGTGGACGCCACAACGATGATTGCGGCGGTAGTGGGTGCGCAACCCGGACGCTACAATTATTTTGCAGAAATGGAAACGTCGGGCAAATGCCTTGAATGGGTAAAAAACCATATCGCTCTTGACGAAGTCGGCGTGTATACCAAAAAAACCAACATCACCGACTTTGAAAGCAAATATCTGAATCTTTATCAATACATGACCACCATAGTGGACGATATTCCCGCAGGTAGCGGCGGTGTCATTTTCACTCCCTGGCTACACGGCAACCGTTGCCCCTTTGAAGATCCCTATTCCAGAGGAATGTTTTTCAACATTTCGCTTGAAACAGGCAAGACGGAACTGATTCGTGCCGTACTCGAAGGCGTGTGCTATCACAAGCGTTGGATGCTCGAAGCGTCTGATAAGAAGGTTAAAATTTCCGACACCATACGCTTTGTCGGCGGCGGCGCGCTTGACGATTTCACGTGCAAATTGCTTGCCGATATTACCGGACGCACGGTCGAAACAGTCAAAAGCCCTCAAAACGTGGGCGCAGTTGGTGCAGCGGCTTGCGCAGGCGTAGGACTGGGGCTTATCCCGTCTTTTGAAAAAGTTAAGGATTTCATACCCGCAAGAAAGAGTTTTGCGCCAAACCTCAAACTTAAAGCGGAAGTTTATGACAAACAGTTTGAAGTTTTCAAAAATCTTTACAAATCCAACAAGCAGAACTTCCATATGCTGAACGAAAAGTAAAAGCAAACAAATCGCCGAACTAAAAACAAGTTGATAAAAACAAGAACAAAACCGCGGCTTAGAGAAATCCAAGGCGCGGTTTTTTTGATATGAATTATTGGAGCGTGAGAAGTACGAGTTGTTTTATCGCATTTCACTCTTTTTTTGAAATTACAACTTTTTGTATGGTCTTTATTTAATAGAGAACAGCAAATCGCCGTAGTCGGGGAAAGGCCAGCGGTTTTTGGGAGTGGAAACTTCTATTGCGTCGCAAGTTGTTCTTAATGCTGTCATTGCGGGAATAACTTTGTCGCGTCTTGAGTAGCCGCCATTTTCGTTATCGCCGATACAATACGCATCGCTCATAGCATTTTCCAAATCGTTGCAGTTGTCAATGGCGGTTAGATAGAGTTTGTGCAAATTTGACAAGGCTTTTATTTCGGTAGATGTATCTACAATCAGTTTTAATGCACCAAGACCTTTTGCCGATTCCTCCATATAATCCAAAACCGCCGGCAGAATGTCGCGTCTAGCAATTTCAAGCATCGTTAAGGCTTCGATGTTTATAAGTTTGCAATAATTCTCAATGAGGATTTCTTCGCGTGATATCATTTCGCGCTCGGAAAACACTCCGTTTCTAACGAACAAATCAATATTTTCATTTGTTGTGAAAAGAGGGAGACAATCCATCGTTGAGCGAAGGTTCAGTAGGCCGCGTCTTTTTGCTTCTTTAACCCAGTCCTCCGAGTAGTTGTTGCCGTTGAAAATAATGCGTGCGTGTTCTTTCATCGTGCGGCGAATGATATTTTTTATGCAACAGTTGAAATCGTCGGCTTTTTCAAGTTCGTCAGCAAAGTTTCTAAACTCGTCGGCAATAATCGTGTTCAATATGATATTGGGCCCCGACGTTGAAAATGCAGAACCTACCATACGAAACTCAAACTTGTTGCCCGTAAAAGCAAACGGAGATGTGCGGTTTCGGTCAGTCGTGTCCATTGCAAAGCGCGGGAGAACGTGCACACCCACTTCCACTTCGCAGCCTGCGCGCTTGGAATAATTTCTGTCGTCTGCAATTGCCTGCAAAATCCCTGTCAACTCGTCTCCCAAAAACATGCTGAAAATGGCGGGAGGCGCTTCGTTTGCACCAAGTCTGTGATCGTTGGCGGCGGAGGCGACGGATATTCGCAAAAGATCCTGATGTTTGTCCACTGCGGATATAACGGCAGATAGCACCAACAAAAACTGTGCGTTATCTTCGGGAGACTTTCCGGGGTCGAAAACATTCTGGCCAAAGTTGGTGCTGAGTGACCAGTTGTTATGCTTGCCGCTTCCGTTTACTCCCGCAAAAGGTTTTTCGTGAAGCAAGCAAGTCATACCGTGGCGCGAGGCAACTTTTTTCATGATTTCCATTGTCAGTTGATTCTGGTCGGTTGCTACGTTGACTGTCGTATATATAGGGGCAAGTTCGTGCTGTGCAGGTGCCGCTTCGTTGTGTTTTGTTTTGGCAAGAATACCAAGTTTCCAAAGTTCCTCGTCCAAATCCTTCATATACGCCACGATGCGCGGCTTAATCGGTCCGAAATAATGGTCGTCCAACTCCTGTCCTTTGGGTGGTTTTGCACCAAAAAGTGTGCGCCCCGTATAGAACAGATCGCGGCGTTTTTCAAAAACGCTCGTGTCTACAAGAAAATATTCCTGTTCGGCTCCAACGTTAGCGTTTACGCGTTCGATTCTTCTTCCGAAAAGGCGCAGAAGACGCGTCGCTTCTTTGTTTATGACTTCCATTGACCTTAAAAGGGGAGTTTTTTTGTCCAAAGCGTCGCCGTTGTATGAGCAAAAAGCCGTGGGGATACAAAGAATCCCGTCTTTGATAAAAGCGTTTGATGTCGGATCCCAAGCTGTATATCCGCGTGCTTCAAACGTTGCTCTAAGTCCGCCCGAGGGGAAAGAACTGGCATCGGATTCGCCTTTTATCAGCTCTTTGCCGCTAAACTCCATAATAACGCCGCCGTCTTTGGTGGGAGATATGAAACTGTCGTGCTTTTCGGCGGTGATGCCGGTCATAGGCTGGAACCAGTGGGTGAAGTGAGTAACTCCCTTTTCAACCGCCCAGTCTTTCATCGCATTGGCAATAATATTTGCCGTTTCAAGCGACAGAGGCCTATCCTCCGCACAGCAAATTTTGAGCTCGCGGAAAGTTTCTTTGGGCAGTCGTGCGCTCATAGCGCGGTCTCCAAAAACCATACTGCCGAAAATGTCGCTCATTGCCATAGTGCTCTCCTTATACCGCCTGCATAATTTACGCTTGGCGGCAACGATTATACATATTAAAACTCGATTTATGCAAAATACACGAAATATATTGTATTATTCGCTCTCATTGAATAAAAACCTATGTATTTTTGTTGTTTATCCACCGTATATCGCATTTATGCACAGAATTATAAAACTTAGTTTAATGAAATGTCAAGCGTTTCAAAGGATAATTGTGACAGTGCGCGCTATTCCCGCGCTCCCCTCAAAATCAATAAAAACTTTTTGGAACAATTGTAAAAAGCAATATTTGGTTTTATGATAGATTGCTGACAATATTATGAAAAACAAACTGCTAGCATAATATAATGACAAAAGGCCTTATCATTCGGGGTTGAAATAGTAAATCTATGGTGCTATAATTTTTTTAATTTAAAGGCTTGGAGGGGGAATATGTCACTCGCAGTATGGTTTTTTGACAAATTTACAAAAAAAATGGATCTAAAGCGCTTGGCGGGGCAGAAAAAGCCCGACGGTGTAAGCGAAATCAATAACATCCCTTATCTTGGCGACGGTCACAATTATCATCTTCTCGACATTTACAAACCCGAAGGTGCAACGGATAAGTTGCCCGTCATCATCGACGTGCACGGCGGCGGTTGGGTGTACGGCGACAAAGAACTCAACAAATACTATTGCTTGCACTTGGCAAAATTTGGTTTTGCGGTTGTGAATATAAGTTATCGTCTTTCTCCGGAAGTCAACTTTTCAGGCACGCTTAAAGACGTATTCGCCGCGATGAATTTTGTTTTAGAACACGGAGAAGAATACGGCCTTGACACAAACAACGTATTTTTAACAGGCGACAGTGCGGGCGGTCACGCAATCGCGCTTGCTCTCGCAACGCAAAAAAGCGAGAAACTGCAAAAGTTTTACGGTTGCAATTCGGAACTAAAAATCAAAGCAGCGGGATTTACCTGCGCCGCGTTCAATCCTACACAAATGGCAAAGATAAAAGGTGCTGGAGCGGTGATGTTCAACGACGTTTTCGGGAAAGGATACCTGAAAAATCAAGAACTTTTGGACGCTTCCGACTTTATAAACAATGTGCCCGATGATATGTGTCCTTCCTACATTATTTCGGCTTATGCGGACTTTTTGAAGGGACAGTGCGAGGCAACCTATAAATGGCTCAAAGATAAGGGCGTGGAATGCGAATTTATGTATTTTGATGGGCCTTTGGCAGACGGTCACAAACTGATTCACGTTTACAACGTCATCCAGCCTTGGTGGGAAGCCTCCGTCATGGCTAACAAAGGTATGGTCGACTTTTTCAGAAAGCACATAGTTTGAAAACGTTTTACGATAATTAAATCGCTATCAGATTAAATAACCATAAATATTAAAAATAAAATCCCGAATAATCTCGGGATTTTTTATTGTATTTGCGATTGTTGCTTCTAATTTACGTAGATTATTACTGCAAGGCTGAAATTATATAATGCCTTTTTCTTCCAAACTTTCTTTCATATAGACGCAATCGGCATACGCTGAAAGATTGGCATCTTCGGATGAATAACTGAATTCCCAGAAATAACTTGACGACGTTTCAAATTTCAAGAAACTGATTCCCAGTGCTTTTGCCGCCCACGTTTCGTCAAAGGAGAGTGATTTGAAATATCCGTTGTCCCAAAGTTCAAACTTCATTGTCACGTCTGTATAGTCGGCGCCTTCGTCTCCCGAACCGTTACGGATACTTTCCACCATGCGCTCGGCAAGCGTCGGATTAGAGGTGTCCAGTACCAAAGACACCGAATAGTAGTTGCCGTCTTCAGACTCGACAAAGTCCACGGTTGCACTTGACACCGTTTCGGCTGTTACGTTATATTGAACCACTTCAAATATTCCCGTTTGCGTGCGGTTATATGAAGGCAACGCTCTTTCTTCTTCAATTATGGCTGCGTTCCAGTCTGCCGAAGGCACGCCGTTCTCGTCGCGCAATGAATTGCGCACTTTTTGATAGGCAAGATATTCCATATCGTTATTTGCATAGGTGCGCTCCGCAAGCAACATTTCAAAACTTTCGGCATCGATTTTCAACTTTTTCATTGTGGCAAGGAAGGGCAAATCACGCTCCAGTCGGTAGTCCACACGGAAATATTCGTCTTGAGATTTTAATACGGCGGCATCGATGTCGATATAGTTTTCAACGTTCATGACCGTCATTTTCATAAGGCAGGAACAATATGCGGCAAGAGCGTCGCTGTCGCGTGCGGATATTCCGCCGGTGTTATATAGATTTACGGCATAGTCAATCAAAGCGTTTTTGGCTGAAGGGATTTCGTCAAATACAAGTGCAGAATAATCGGGACGCTCGTTAAGATGCTTAAAAGCGTCGCGCGAGGAAGGATTCAAGTCAATAGTGGCGCCGCCAAGAGACAGCACGCCGAAAGTGATGGCAAAAACGGCAATCAAAAGTATGGATACGAATACGCCTTCAAAGGCCTGAGTTTTTACGCTTGTGGTCTTTGTCATCAGTATTCCTCCTCCTCGTCAAGGCAATAAAAATCTTCACGGTCTTTTTTATAAATGAAGTAATTAAGACCGTATACTACTACTACAAAAAGCAGAAGTACCGTTGCCAAAACAACGTAATAAACGGGCAAAAAATTGGCTGATGATAGGATTTCGGGGTGCTCGGTGTCCCATACGTTGTTAAATATAGTTCCTTCAAAAAGTCGCACGACGTATAGGTTGTAGTCGTAATAAAGCAAATATTTAGCGATAAACGACCAACCGACAAAAATCAGGGAGCCGAGTGGTATCTGCCAAATCGTTTTGTGGTCGAAGCGGAAGTTGCCCATCATAAGAAGAGAGCCGAGTAGCAGGGCATCGTTTATGAATATCTCCAATAAAAAGCCGACGGTGCCACTTTGAACCATTGCGTTTATAAATGTATCCTGACCGATAAAAATCAAAAGATTATAAAAAATTCCGCACATAAAGGCGGCGAAAGACACAAAAGGGTAAACCAGCTTTTTTTTGTCGGTAAGCACGACAATACCAAAAACGATGCAGGTAAGAAAACTGAAATCGACCGGATAGTGCAAAAATTCGCCTTCAAGCGCGTAGGAAACATATTTTCCGATTGACGCAATGAGCGCAAATGCGCCGAGTATCAAAAGAAGGCGGTTGGCAAGCAGTATTCTACCGCGGAAAATATAAATTCCAATGGTAAACACGCACAGAAACAGAACAGTCATTGTGAGAATAAGCCAACCGTATTCCATAGATCATCCTTTTAATGTAATGCAAAGATTATACTATGAAAGCGGCTTTTTTTGCAATAGTATATTGACGGATAATCTATTAGGATAAATAAACAGCAGAAGAGATTTGTATCAAAATACGGCAGCTGAATTTAATAGCGTGACAAAACAGTTAATAAGTTTATCAGTGCGTTTCAAATAGAATCAATGCAAAAATTAGGCTGAGTATAAATAAAAGGGCTTGTTCAGCGATATTCGTAAAAATTGCAGTTTGTTGAATTGACAAAATAATCAAATAGGGATAAAACCGTATGACAGCACACCTAACACCGCAGATATTAAAACTATAAATATAGGGTGCATGCTCTTTGACTTGTATTTAACGTTAGATAATATAAACAGCAGGGCAAAAATACCCAGACCGATAAAATCAATTTTTGCTCCGCTGTCATAAACAGAATTGATGCCGAAAATTACTGTGAGCAGCAGTGTTAAAAAAATTGATAAAAGAAGCCCTGTCACCGCAGAACGAACACCTGAAAAAACTTCCTGCACGGGAGGTTTATTCATATATTTGCTGAAAAGTTTGACAACGAGAATAATTATGATAATGGATGGCAATACAACGCCTATTGTGGCGCAAGCCGCACCCAAAACGCCGCCCACTTGCATGCCTGTGTACGTCGCAATATTCACGGCAAACGGCCCGGGTGTACTTTCCGATATTGCAATAAAATCCAGCAAAATTTCTTGTGTCAGCCAACCTTCCGCCACCACGTCTTGCATGATTAGCGGTATCATTGCATGACCGCCGCCTATGGTAAATAAGCCTATTTTGAAGAACACCCAGAAGAGAGAAAGATAAATCATTTTTTATCCTCCTCGTTGTTTTCGTCATTACTTATTGCTTGTTCGTTATTGCAGATTTCACAGTTTAAGTTGTCGTTATCTGCATTTAAAGTTCTTTTACAGTTGCAACAAGGTCTGTTGGGCCCATCAATTTCTAGGTTTAATATGGCGGCAGCTTTGTCCAGTTCCGCTTGTTTTACAACCTTTTTTTGATAGGCGTCCGCGTCGGTAATTATGCCGAGTTTCTTTATGCGTATATTTTTAAAAATCACGATTAGAGTGAATAAACCGATGGTTACAAGCAAAACGTATATGACGTTTATTTTTGTCAAAAATACAATCAAAAACGCGGCAATCGCAACCAAAATATTGAGTATGTTTTTTTTCATTCCGCGCCAAAACGTCAAAACGGATCTTGCTATGAGCACTAGCACGCCAACGCGGATTCCTCTGAACAGATAGCCCACCCAAACGTTTTCACGCACCAAATCAATAACTAGCGAGATTCCCATAATAATCAGAAACGACGGCAACACAACTCCGAGAGTTGTAAATATTCCTCCGAAAACGCCGGCCAGTTTTGTGCCGATGAACGTCGCAATGTTTATTGCAATCGCACCGGGCGTACTTTCGGAAATGGCAACTATATCCGCAAATTCGTCGTGGGTAAGATAGTGATACTTGTCCACCATTTCGCTCTCAATCATCGTGAGCATAGCATAGCCGCCTCCGAAAGAAAAAAGGCCTATCTTAAAAAACACGGCAAACAAATGCAGAGCGGATTTCAACTTTTGTTTTAGGGTGAACTTCATAGTATATAGTTTAGCCCAATTTCACATTTGTGACAACAATATTTTGCCTTTACACCGCGCTTAACGGCGTGTTAAAATTATTCCATGGAAACTTATGTCATCGCACTCATTTCAATTTCTGTCGCGGCTTTGTTCATATTGCTGTCTTTTATTATTGGCGGTTTGGTGTTTTTCTTTGCAATTTTTAAACGAAAACCGTTTAACGAACTCGGTACCAAAAAGAAAATGAGTTTGCAAAGAAAAGAGGTTATTGAAGAGCGACGCGAGGCGATCGATTATTTAAAAAAACAGCCCTATGTTCCCTATGAGCGTAAAGCCGACGACGACATTATCTTGAAAGGCAAATTGTTTTGCGCCATACCTGACGGACAAAACGTCTCGTCCTCAAAAAGACTTGTTATATGCGTGCACGGATTTGGGTCACATTCTTTTAGGGCTTATGCTGCAATGACGCCTTATCTTCAATCATTAGGTTTGGATGTTTTGTTGATTGACGAGCGCGCGCACGGCGAAAGCGAAGGTAAATATACCGGCTTTTCCGTTCTCGACAAAGACGATTTAATCGGTTGGGTCGATATGTTTAAAGATACATACGAAAAGATTTACCTTAACGGTGTTTCTATGGGCGCGTCCACCTGCGCGCTTGCCGCAGCGGAAAGACAAGACGATATTAACGGCTTGATTTTTGACTGCGGTTTTACATCCCCCATAGAGGAATTTGATGCGAGCGTGAGAGGCGTGAATAGGCATTTAAATTGCGCTCCGATATTCTTTTTCGGCGATTTATGGTGCCGTCAAATATTAGGATTTTCATTTAAAAGTGTCAGCGCGCTTGCCGCAATGCCGTCTGTGAAGTGCAAGGTTTTGTTCGTTCACGGCGATAAGGACAAAAAAGTTCCAAGGGAAATGTCGGATAGACTTTTTGCCGCTTGCGGCAGTTTGGACAAAAAGCAGGAGATTTTTTCATCTGCCGAGCACACAGCCAGTTGGCACGTCGAAACTGAAAGATACAAAAAGTTACTGAAGGAATTTTTTGAAGAAAAATAACCGGTAAAAAAATGTTGTTTAGCGAAAAAAGCATTTGTAAAAATCAGGCAGTCTGTTTTTTATGGCGTGATATTGAGAACTTGAAAACCGGTTAATAAAATTAAATTGGTTAGCAGTTTGAAAAAAAGCAAAAAAACATTACTAAAAAAGACAAAAATAAAAACGCACCGATTGGCGCGTCTTTATTTTGTTTGATTTGATTACATTTCTGAAATTGCACCGGTGGGGCAGCCTTCTTCACATGCGCCGCAGTCGATACATTCGTCAGCATTTACAACATACTTTCCGTCACCCTCTGAAATTGCTCCAACGGGGCAGGTGTCTGCGCATGCGCCGCACGCGATACATTCGTCACTGATAACTCTCGGCATAATTTTACTCTCCTTTAATATTTGGCTTTTGGCTTGACATAATGATAGCACAACCGTTCAAATTTGTACAGCGCAAACAAGCAAAACTTGTCAAAATGTCTTATATATCGCTGTCCGGAGTTTCGTCAATTTCCGCTGTAGACTGGCGTTCTGCAATGTTCAGTTCGTCAAGTGCGTAGGTTTTTAGGTCGTAATCGCCCGTTTTTAAAAGCACTCGCACACGCGAAGTCTGTTTTATAAGGTCGTTTTGTTCAACCACGCCTTCACCATCAGGTGTTTGGACTTTGCTGCCTACTTTAGGCATAAGTTTGAAAACGTCGTTGTAGTATGAGTTTTCATATTTCAAACAGCACATAAGCCTTCCGCATACGCCGCTGATTTTTTGGGGATTGAGTGAAAGCCCTTGAAGTTTTGCCATCTTTATGGACACCTTTTCAAAATCGGGAAGGTGGGATGTGCAGCAGCATTCGCGCCCGCAAGGAGCAAGTGCGCCGCGCATTTTGGTGTCGTCGCGCTCGTAAATCTGTCTCAGTTCGATTCTGACTTTGAATACGGAAGCCAAAGAACGCACGAGTTCTCTGAAATCCACTCTCCCTTCGGCTGTGAAATAATAAACCAGTTTGGTGCGATCAAAGGTGTATTCGGCATCGACGATTTTCATCTGAAGCCCAAGCGCGTTCACTTTTTCGCGTATGACTTTTATGGCGTTGTCTTTGTCGGCGAGATTTTTTTCAACTCGCTCAAGATCTTCCTCGGTCGCTTTTCTGATAACGGGTTTAAGC
>CAYJCS010000010.1:0-2659 GCA_964368715.1 uncultured Bacteroidaceae bacterium
ATCGGGGGATTTGACAATTCGCCGATTTTTTTTATAGCGATTTTACAGGAGGTAAGAAAATGATAAAAACTCAGAAATTCAGATGGGTACCTGTGGTGGCTTCTGTTGCTATTCAAATATGCTTGGGTACGGCATATATTTGGAGCGTATTCCAAAACGGAATAGCCGAAGGATTGTTTGGCGGTGATCATACCAAAGCAAGCCTGGCTTTTTCACTTTTGCTTGCCACACTATCGATAGGATCAACGTTGTCGGGAGTGCTACAAAAATGGTTTAGAATCAGAACCATTATTATTGCCGGCGGTATTGTTTTGGGATTAGGGTTTATCGCTACGTCCTTTGTCAAACCCTCTGCCGCTTGGCTTCTTTGGGTGACCTACGGTGTGATGGGCGGTATCGGCATGGGTCTGACTTATTCCACAACCATAGCAGTTTCGCAAAAATGGTATCCGGACAAAAGAGGTCTGATTACGGGCATCATTGTAGCATCTTTAGGTCTCGGCGGCGTTATTTTTACCCCTGTGGTAGAGGCTCTTATTAAAACGTTCACAACCGGCGTTCCGGGGAGTGGAGAACTGAAGTCTTTTTTAATTCTCGGCTGCATTTTCCTTGCGGTTTGCACAACAGGCGGTTTCTTTGTAATGGAACCCCCAAAGGACTACAAACCGGCAGGCTGGGAACCCAAACCCAATCCTTCAATTTCAAATATTAACCTAACGCCGAAACAAATATTGAAGTCTTATCAGTTTTATCTTATCATAGCGTCCTTCTTCCTTGCTTGCATGGGCGGACTGATGATGATAAACTTCGCAAAACCCATCGCAATCGCAAAGGGTATGGCCCAGGCTGCCGCAATCGGTGTTATTGTCATATCACTCTTCAATTCCATAGGAAGGCTGTTTTGGGGATGGGTATCGGACAAACTCGGACGCAAAACGACCATAATTATCTTGCTTTGCGGCACGGCTGTTATGTCGCTGTTTGTCAACCTCGCAACCGGCTATTGGATATTCGTCCTTATCGGCCTTATAGGTTTCTTCTACGGCGGTTTCCTTAGCAATTATCCCTCTCTGACGGCAGACTATTTCGGGCCCAAATATGTGGCTTTAAATTATGGCATTGTCCTACTCGGCTTTGGAGTGGGCGCCGTCGTGTCAACTTATATTGCGGGCTACTTCAAAAACCTTGCGGCAAGCGATATAAGCAAAATGTTCCCCGCATTTATAATTGCTTCGGCAGCGGCAGCGGCAGCAATTTTGCTAGTCTGTTTTCTTAAACCTGTTAAAGCAAAAGACGCGTGTGTGGAAGAATCGTCAGAGATTACATCTGCAATAAATGAATGTACCTCAGAAGAGGCAATAGGAGCTGCACTCGCAGCAGAGGACGCTCCGTCAGACAATGCCGAAGTAATTTCCCCGTCAACTGCACAACAATGAAGCGGCGTAAGTTGCTTTGTGATAAGCTATAATAAATATTGAAAAGCCCGCCGAAAGACGGGCTTTTCTTTAGCCTTTTGTACCAATACAAAAGGTCACAAGGCAAAGGATAATTTACTCACATCAGTTGAGAAAATGCTCTTTATTTTTTGCCTTACTGTTCCTTGACGAAATACGTGCGTTTCATTTTCTGTTCCGAAAGCGGTTTGTCATTTCGATCGGTGCGTACAGCGGCAATTTTATCCACTGTTTCAATACCCTCGACAACGGCTCCAAACGCGGCATACTGGCCGTCCAAGAACTTTGCGTCTGCGTGGCAGATAAAGAACTGTGACGAAGCGGAATTATAGTTTTGCGCGCGCGCCATTGAAATAACACCTCTGAGGTGCGACAACTTGTTGTTAACTCCGTTGACTTCAAATTCTCCTTTAACGTTTTCTTTGCTACCGCCGCAACCGGTACCCTGCGGATCGCCGCCCTGAATCATAAATCCGCTTATAACACGGTGGAATATCAAACCGTTGTAAAATCCCTGCCCTACCAGCTTTTTAAAATTCTCCACAGTAAGTGGTGCGTTTTTTTCATCAAGTTTGACAACAATACCTTCTCCGTTTTCCATTTCGATTTTGACAAAATCAGTTGCATTTTTGCTTTCAATAAAACTCATAATAACTCCTTTGACGCTATCGTTCTTTTAACATCACATTTTGATTATGGTGTATAAAAAAACTTTAATGCGTCGTTGAAATAAATTTTAACATAAACGGCGGCAAAATTCTACATAATTGATTTAATCTTTTACTCACAGCCCGTAAAAGCGATAAAGTGCAAAAAACTCAAAAAAACGCTTGCCTACTCAACCAATTTAGTGTATTATAGCACTTGCATTCGGAGGCTTAGCCCAGTTGGTTAGAGCGCTACGTTGACATCGTAGAGGTCACAAGTTCGAGTCTTGTAGTCTCCACCAAAGTATTTAATCCCACCTTTCGGTGGGATTTTTTCTTTTACATCGACAACAAGACTCAAAGGGTGCTTTGCACCCTTTGTGCTAAAAGCACAACTTGTGACACGTCACAACTGACGCTTCACTTTATGAGTAAACTCAACCGTTCCGCTATTCCGTCGCTTCGCTCCTTACGAGTCTTGTAGTCTCCACCAAAGTATTAAATCCCACCATTTGGCGGGATTTTTTCTTTCTGTTTGTGATACAAGACTCCGCGGTA
>CAYJCS010000010.1:2759-17869 GCA_964368715.1 uncultured Bacteroidaceae bacterium
GCAATACCGCGCGCGGCTTCGCCGCTGAACTTGTGACAAGTCACAACTGACGCTCGTTCCCGTATGCAAGCACACTCCTCTCGCTACTACGCTCACCTTGTTCGCTACGAGTCTTGTAGTCTCCACCAAAGTATTAAATCCCACCTTTTGGAGGGATTTTTTCTTTCTGTTTGTGATACAAGACTCCGCGGTAGCAATACCGCGCGCGGCTTCGCCGCTGAACTTGTGACAAGTCACAACTGACGCTCAGTTACACTAGCTTGTAATGCCCAGCAGTAGATGATACATTTACATCCCATAAAAAAACTACTAAAAAACAAAGTAAAGGCTCGTCGCCAAGACGAGCCTTTGTTTGTTTTATGAAAATTATTTCTATGCAATTCCCTTACATATTACACTAGACTTTCTCTTTATTGACTTTCCCTTTCCCGTTATTTATGTCATCTACGCCCTTTCCGTTGTTTTTATTTCTGTGCCCGTAATGATTGCCATTATCATGACGATCTTCATCGATTTCGTCATCGGTGACTAAGTCGTCACTCTCGGTTTGGAAGAAAGCAGAATATCTATCAACCAGCGCGGCTATGCCGTCCATATCTATCAAACCTTTTCCGATAGAAACCTTGAGATACTGGCCGTTAAAGGCGTTAAAGATTTCTTCGGGTATAGGTATAAGCTCGGCAAACTCTTCATAGGTAAACAAACCGTAGGCAGCTATATCTTCCGCCATTGCTTCCGAATCACATGACATATTGGTCGAGTTAACTTCAAATATATTGATGAAGCCCTCGGATGCGCCAGGCATTGACAACATTCCATTTACGTAGTAGCAGAGATGCCCATAGGTTACGGGACTCCACGCCGTTGTGTACTCGTTATATACGTCCACACCGTTTAGTTGAACGGCTGTCCATATCATATTTCCGTTGTCGTCTTCGGTTTGTTTGTTAAACCAATGTCCGATATACTGCGCAGCGTCGTTGCGCAGGAAAACATATTCGTTGAGATCGAAATCCCAAAACCCATGCTCGTCTATCACTTTAACTTCTGTGCCGTCCGAGAAATACAAATGCGTAATCTCGTATGAACGATATGGATCGCTATCTATGAAGAGTATCGGTGCAGAGTCAAACTGACCTGTGAGCATATTCCAAACAAGCAGATTTTCATTGCCTGTGAGATTCTCCACCGCAACTTGGCTACCATCTGCAAGAGTGATCAGAGTTCCCTCTGCCACGCAGGATTTTTGAGTCCATCTTGCATACAATATCGTTGTGCCCGACAATAAGGTTATGTCTGCAACCGGACTACCTGAGAAATTAGACGTTGTATACCATCCACCAAAATCGTAACCATCACGGTATGGTTCCTTTATGCCGTTTGTAGCGTTCGCGTTTGAAGGATTGTCAATAGTTTTTGTGAAAGACTTAACATAACTAGGATTGCCGGCAAAGGTACAACCCCATACAACAGGGCGATTCGACGCGTTCCAATCTGACGCCCAGCCGCTGGGTGTGGGTGTCTTTGCCTTGGCTGTGTATATTGTGAGCTTGTTGCTATTTGTGAATGCATTGCTATTGATTGTGGTGACTGTGGACGGAACTGTTATGGACTTCAAGTTGGTACCGTAAAATGCATTGGAGCCAATGCCTGTCAGCCCAGACGGAATGTCTATTGTTGCCAAACTGTCACAATTATAGAAAGCAGAACTCCCGATGCTTGTAATGGCGCTTCCGGATTCAAAGTTCACTGAAGTAAGGAATGAACAATCTCGAAAAGCGTCTGTGCTAATTGATGTGACAGAGGCAGGAATTTCAAGTTGATACAATAGAGAGCACGATTGAAACGCTCCACCGCCTATATTTGTTAATTCGCTGGAACTATCAAAAAGAACGGGGCCCAGTTTCTCACAATATAAAAATGCGTAAGCGCCAATATTTGTTACCGTGCTTGGTATGGTTATTGTTGACAGTTTTTCACAAGACCAGAAAGCCCCATCCCCTATATTTGTTATAGAGTATTCCGAATCAAAATAAACATTTGTTAGAGCAATGCACTCTGCAAAAGCAAAATCTTCAATGGTTGTCACTGAACTTGGAATTGTCACTTTTTCCAGATTGTCCTGGTAAACGAATGCAAAATCATTAATCGTTTGCAATCCTTCCTGCATAAACAACCACCTGTTGTCCATTTCCTCAAATCCGTTATCTGCGATCTGTGTCACGGTTTTTCCGTTGAAAGAAGAAGGAATGAAAAGCACTGGTCCTGGGGCGTGATTCCCTTTTGACACTGAATAGTGAGTATTACTGTCAATCAGCGTGTATGACAAATCTTCAGACGCCAATCTTGGGCAATTATTAAAGGAGTTTTGCGCTATATATGTCACTCCTGTCTGCAGTTTTACATTACTGATGTCAACCGAAACAGTTTGTGGAGTGGAAGTGCGTATAAACCGACACCACAATCTTGTCGATGTTGCAAGTTGCGCGGCAGTTGGAGTGAAAACAATCTTTTGTTTTCCGTATGTAGAAGAAAATGCCTTTTGCACTGGCAAATCCACCGCAAACGTGGTATCTCCCACGCCAAGACTAGTGAATACGTTGGTATAATCCGTGGAGGAGAGGTTGTCATAATCAAATGTGAGTGTATACGTTGTATTTGGCACCAAATCCACGTTTAGAGAGCGTTCTGTATAATAGTAATTATCATAACTGGTTGAGTGATTTGGCACATCTGTATTGAGATAATCGCTAGTAAACGAAACACGTTCCAGATTTGTGCAACTCCCAAAAGCATTCTCGCCTATGGAAGTAACGCTGTCTGGAATATAAATGCCTGTGAACGCAGTTTGACCAGCAAAGGCACCTGCGTCAATTTGTCTAACCGGGCAATTTATTCCGTCCATATTTACAGTATTCGGAATACTCAAGCAACCTGCAAGTGAAAAGCTGTCTTCAATTCCCGTTATCATCGCATTTCCATTGGAGACTGATGCAATAAATGGAGTATTTAATTCATTATAAATATAGCTGACTGCCCTGTATGCGTTGAGTCTTCCATTCGATACACACAAGCCGTCTAACGGTGCTCCAACATCGACAACCGCTGTTTTCATTATTGCTTCTTTGGCTTTTCTTGCTATCTCTGTCCTGCTCATTTGAAGACCAGAATTCAAATAGACAGAATATATTAGTGCCGCCGTGCCTGAAACAAAAGGGGTAGCCATTGATGTCCCATTTAACGATATATATCCCGATGAAGAGAGCGAAGTAGGGCATGTACTATAGATACCATTTCCAGGAGCAAAAATGCTGACGGAGTTCGTACCATAATTTGAATAACTCGCCTTGGTTCCGGTGTTAGCTACAGAACCAACAGAGATCGTTCTGTCACTAAATGATTGTCCCCGGGAATAATCTGATGGATAATGCCTATTTATATCTGCGTTGACTGCAATATTGTCATTATCTGTGCCATTTCCCGCACTACAAACAAACAGACCGCCGTAACCAGCAATAGCATAATATAATTGCGTACTTGTAGTTTGATCCTCTCCACTGCAGTTAATTATATCGATGTCATTATTTGTTGCCCATACAATTGATGATGCAATAGTTGAAAGCAAAATTTGACTGTCAACAACTCCTATTTGCATGGGCACCAACTGTACATTTGGACATACGCCAACCACACCGTTTGTATTTTGCCCCGTAGCACCTATTATCCCTGCCACGTGTGTGCCGTGTCCCAAAGAGTCATCATTAGTAAGTGCATTGTTATTCTCAAAGTCCCAGCCGACGGACACATTCGCATTCAAATCTGAGTGATTGGCGATTCCCGAATCTAATACGCCCACTCGGATCAATGAACTACCTGTCGTTATATTCCATGCGAGCTCAGCGTCTATCCCGGTTAATCCCCATTGCAGATCATAACTTGTGCCGCTGGTCGCAGGAATTTCTGAAAACCAATTATTCAAATAATAATCCGGCCCAACAGACAAAACTCCTTTTACTTTTTCCAGTTTTTTGATTGCAGATAAAACATTTTCTTTTGATTTTTCTTTCAATTCAATTTTCAGCAGTTGTCTAAAGCCTTCTTTATTTAAGTAAACTTTATTTTTGGCATCGCCTGTAATGTGCGTAATATCCGTTATGGATTTTATAGGAACGTCTCCAAAGACGCTAGGTTGATGTTGCTTGTTTATTCCTCCTGTATACTTATCCATAACTAAAATTACTGTGCCGTCGTCGAAATCCTCTTCAATCGTGGCATTACAGTAAATCTTGCTCTCGTTATTTGCATTCACAACTTCTAAAGCGCAAGTTGATTTAGACTCAACCAAAGTTACACTCATAGTGCATATGGCAAAAAATACAAATAAAAATAGACAAAATAGCAAAGCTTTATTAGGACGTGTTAGATTTTCTCTCGTAAAATTATACCTCATAAATATTCTATAAATTGGTTAATGGGAGCCTATCAATTTTTTTTATCAAACACTAGATTTAGGTTTAAAGGCGTATACATTATTATTTATATCGTAATTCTTAAAAAATACGCCTGCAATTTCCTTGTCTTCGAGTGCAGGAAAGGTCCACTTAGAAGCAAAGGTGATGAATGCCACCACAACACCGTGATATGTTCCAAAATATTTTTGTATTAATACATCCTGTTCTTTTATTTTTTCTTCTTTTCTTATTTCGTTAATTTTATATGCATAAGCCACTTTAATAGCTTGCGCAGTGGATATGTCAATTTGTGTTGGATAGTCTGGCGCAGGCTCAGTTTCGGTGGCGTTGTGATAATATGCAATGCTATGCAAATCTTCAACTGATAATATGCCGTTATCGTATGCTTCTTGCAATGTGTAAAACTCACCAACATAGTTTTCATTTTCATTTTTACTATTATTATTTGAACAACCAAACATGATAGACGTGCCTAACAATATTATTATCAGTATGCAAATCGCTTTTTTCATTTTATATCCTCCTAGCCAAAATCAAAGATTGTGAAATATCCTATCACAATAATATATTGTTTTCACCATATTTGCAACACTAATTTTTTTCACCAGTTAATTAAACAATTATTTGATCGCCTAAAGAGCATTTTAATTAGAGGCTTAAACTTAGGAGTCTTAAACTTTTTAACTACCTTAGTTTGAGATTCATATACATTTAGATTGTCTTACGTGTCTTTGTCTTGAACAAGTCTACCAAAATCATTCGTTTAATTGACATAAAACGAAGGTAACAATATAATAGAGATACAAAATAAACCGTATGAGGTTCTTTTTTATGAATGATGAAGTGAGCTCAGCGAACAACTCGTCGGTCCTAGAGACCGCCATACCCCCGACAATTACCCCGGTAAACGATCTTTCCGCAAAAAGGGATTATACGATCGACAACTACCGCGGTTTTGTTATATTTATCGTGTTTTTATGGTGCTGTATGTTTCTGTTTTTCCAACCCGGCGTTTTCAGTTGGGTAAAACATACTGACTCTCACGGCATAGACATAGGCTTTGGCATAATGGATTATGGCATCTTGATGTTCGTCCTTGCCGCAGGCCTGATTATGAACGTGGTTTTCGAAAAGAAAGTCGCAAAAGGTGGCAAAGCTGGTAAGTTGCGTGCCGATTACGCCCGTCGTGGACTAGCCGTTATGGGCGTTGGCGCCATCGACCTCGTCTTTAAGATGATTGGCGATAACTGCATTGACGCACCTTATGGCTGGGAAGTTTTTATGTCGATAGGCTTTGCAAGCATGATTGCCGCTATATTCTTAGGACGCAAAATATGGGTGCGTATATTAGCCGGTGCGATTATCTTGATTGTGTACGCCGTCATTGCAGAATTTATTCCCCCCGTGCATCAATCGTTGTATGCATCGGGAAAACTGCCCTATGGCGGTCCGTTCGGCGCAATCGGCATGGCAGGATTGCTCCTCTGGTTTACAGTTCTCGGCGACTATTTCCAATCCGACAAAAAGAAGTTTGCCATCGGCGTGCTTATTATGTGGCTGCTTGCCATTCCCTCAATCGTGCTTTCTTTCCGTGATTGCACGGGAACCGTCAGCAATCTGGATATCAATTCAATCGGGTTTTTCGGACGCACTTTCTGCGTGAGTTTCAAACACTTTACGCTCGGCTTCCTGCTTTTCGGCGGCGCATTTTCGCTTTTGACGTTCCTTCCGTTTTGGGGTATATCTGCACTTATCAAAAAGGAAATACCAGTTTTGGCCACAATGGGCAAAAATACCATCGTTTTCTTCTTCATTTTTGCAATTTGCAACATTCCTGCCGGTATGATAGCCGCAGCCTTCCCCGACATGCAGGCTTTGGGTTGCCTTATCAATGCGCTTATGGTGATTGCAATCTGTGTTCCCCTTTCACTGCTCTTTAAGAAGAAAAACATTATAATAAAAGCCTAATTATAAAAATTACTCACGCTGCAAAAGGTGAAATAAACAATCAAAAAAGCCTCTCTTTCGAGTGGCTTTTCTTTTATCTAGTTATTCATACCTTGATTCATATAGGGCATTGCTACGATGATTATGCAAACCCCTTGCCAGTCCTTACAAGCCAGGCCACTAAGCGAATAGTGTGGATTTATATCGGCAAAAAAAGCCTCTCGATTGAGAGGCTTTTTCATTGTGCTAGGTATTTTATAATCTGCTTTTTCAAACTTAGTTTATAATTCCATCTGCAACTTTATTTTCGGGGCTGTGCCAAAGCACAGCCCCTACATTGCTTTTTGTTATTCCAAAGTGACGAAGAACACGGCTTGCCCTACATTGGGAACAGCCAATTCAAAATCGATATATTTTAAATCGCTTGTGATTGTCGCCTTCGTTCCTTCAGCAATGGTTTGCGGTACCAATTTAACTTGTTCGTATAGAATGTCCAACTTTGCAGTGCCTTGGAGGTCGGTTGCCCAATCGCTGGATTCACCGCCTGCCGATCGAGTGAAGACAGAAAAGTTGAAATATTCTGATCCGTCGATGTCTTTAATTATGCCCTTGGTAATACTTCCGCCAGACGCTGTATTCGTTATTAATTGTGCTGCTTCTTGCAAAGAAGTTTTCAATTGAGGTATCATCGCGTTCATGCCATATGCCACAAACCACGCTTCCTCGCCAGTAACGTAGTTGCTGATTTCGGTGGCCGCGTCAATGTTTATCGTATTGACACCTGTGTAATTCGGGTCAAAATGATCCTCAAAGTGCACGGCGGCGCCGCTGGATGTGAGAAGTCTGCAACTGTTAAGCGACAATTCCGAATTACCATAGCAATAAACGGAGTTGGCCCAAGAATTATCAAGCAACACATAACTCAAATCTATCTCGATAGCGGTAACATACGCTCCGTTATAGTATACGGACTGGCCGCTGTATGGGCTGCCGTACACTGCAATAAGCGTATTTTTAATGGTACAGTTGTCGAGTTCCAAATTCCCGCAATTTTCAATACGCACACCGTTAAAGCTGCCGCTCATCTTATAAATATCCAAACCGTTGTATTGTGCCTCAACATAATCCGATTCTTTGGTATTGTTGCCCTGCAAATACATATCGTTGATTATTAGTTTTGTATCAGGGTAGAACGAATTGCTTAATTTTGCCTTTCCGGAGTAACCGAAGATAGCCGCTTGTACGTTATTGATGTTGGCCGCAGCACCGAGGAAACCACGACCGTCATAACGGTTGTCAAAGTAATCCAATTCCGAACCGTCGATGGTGAAGTAGTTGCAGTTTATCGTAACGGTTTCGTTTTCGGAAGCATATCTAATGTACGCGCAATGGTCAAAGTCGTTAATTACGTATCTTGTGCCGTTGTTAAGTGCGTACTTATCCTCGGTAAGGACAATCTTGAAGTTCCTCAATATATTGATGGTCTTCATAGTGTTGTTTTCGTATGCGAGTTTGAAAGAGTTGCTGTCGTATACGTTGTAACCGTCATTAACCAAAATCTGGAAGGTTGCGGTGGGCGCAGTTCCGTCAAAATAATACTTAGGGCTGATGGTTATGGTAAGGGCTTTATTTTTAAGAGTTGAACCAAGATATAATTCACCGTTACTAAAAGTAAAGCCTTCGGTAATTTCGTTCGCACCTTCGAAAACTTTGAAGATGATATTGGCTGCATCGCAGTCGATGGTGGTTTTACCGTTATCGATAACCATATCGGGCTTGAAGCCGTTTGCCGTGCCGACTTGCATCAAAGAATAAGTTTCGTCGGAAGGGTTCAGATAGTTTGACGCTTTGCGATTCAGCCAATTGCTGACATAATCAGGGCCGCGTTGGAACAAGCCGACGTGATCGACGAATTCCGCTTTTACGCTGCGCGTGCGGTCGTTTTGAGTAATCGCGAGAGTAAACTCGCCCAGGCTATTGCACACAAGGTTGCCGCTTACAATCGTTGCTACCGACGTTCCGTTTGTTACCGCAAGAGTCGCGGTGCCAAACGAGGGAACGGTGCCGTTTACAAAGACGTATACATATTCGCTGCCGTTATATTCCTTGAAGTATTTATTGGCGGAATCTTTAATAAATTCCTGTCCTTCAAGCATCCACGTCGCATAAACGGTTTGATTTTGCGTAACGTTCCATTTTGCCGTACTGAACGTTGTATCATCCGAAGCATTCTTCCAGGAAACGAAGGTATAATCAACACTGTTGACAACAGGAATTGAATAATTTTCGCTATCAAAGGCAACTTCAATATAAGGTCTGCCGGCATCGAACATTACACCGTCCGTCGCTAGATAGGAACTGCCAAGGGTGACGTCAAGATAAAGCCTGTAATCGTTGGCTACCCACAATGCGGTTATGGTTGCGTTATTTGGAGGCATAATCAAATATGTCACGTCCCATTGATCAAATGTGTAACCGGTGCGTGTAACCGTGGGCATCGTGATGGCCGCGCCGTACTTGGCTACGATATCGGGAACCGTATTTTCGCTATTCTCATTTATTGTGATAGTATATTCCTTTCTGTCAAAATACAATTTCAGCACTAGGCTACCGTCTGCGGCGACCGCTCCGGAAGCGGTCGATGCGTCAGCGTTATAAGTCATATAACTTTCAACCGCATATTGAGTTGTCGCATCAACTGTTTTGCCTGTTTCGTCGTGCTTTTCCAACGTATCGATTTTCATATAATTCTCATCGTTGGCGTTTTCAAGATAAACCTCGATTTTGTACAATACGTTGGTATCGGTTACATATTTGGCATATGCATTGATGTCGGCCGCTGTCGAATGGACGGTATTGGCAGTAAGATGTGTTTCAGTCCCATTTTTCATATAATACCATCCGTCGAATACATAACCGACGGGGGCGCTCGCAGAGGGAAGATATCCGATTGCGCTTCCATAAGTTGTGCTGATAAACGTTGCGTCGCAAGAACCGTCTCCGGCATCAAGATTGATCCTATAAGGATTTGCCGTCCATTGTGCGACAAGTCTTATCGTGGTTGCGGTGTAATCCCATGTTCCGCTTGCGGCAACTTCGTTGGACGTTCCGCTCAAAACCCACTTGTAAGTATAGCCTGCTTTGGTAACGGTAGGCAAAGTGTACTGTGAATCGAACGCAACATTCATATAATAATTCAGATTATCGTCTTGTTGCGGAGGTGCAGCAAATTCACCGCCGTTTTCCGAGAAGGTGACTTTTGTGCTCTTTGCGGACCATATCGCTTTAAACGTAATGGAAGGATCTTCTTCCGTCCACGTTGAGCCGAAAGAGTAAGCGGTTGTAGCATCATTTTTTGCCCAACCGATAAGGCTGTATCCGGTGCGTTGAACAGCAGGCAAAACTATCGCCGAAGCATAAGTGAACTTGCTTGGGCCGACAGTAATGAATTCGCCGTCGTTGGCATCAAAGGTAACGTCGGTCGTTTTTGCCGACCAGTTCGCGCGGAGCCTTATGCTTTGGTAATACGCATATGCTGAGTCATCGTCAAATTCTTCTCCGTCGAGCGTCCATCCGTTAAAATTATAACCGGTGCGCGCCACTGGGGAAGGAAGCACAAAACTATCGCCATAGCCGACTTCGAGTCTTTCAAAAGTTTCGGAGCCGTCGTTCAAGAAAGAAATGTAATACTTATCCTTTGTAAATTTGGCGTATAGACTTGTGGAAGAAGTTACCGCGGAAGGTTCGTATTTGTTTTTGAACTCCTTGTCGGTAAAAACTCCGCCGAAAGTATATCCTTCTTTAATAAACGTCAAATCCTTCTCGGATAACGATGCACCGTCTTTAATTTCGAAAGTTTCAATTACGGTCACTCCGTCAGTGTCGTAAACCGTAACGACAAATTCTCCGTCGTTGCATGCGCTTAACATTGCAATCGACAGAATCAAAAACACTAGCAAAAATACTGTCATTATCAAATGTTTTTTCATAGGCATCTCCTTATTATGTGGTATTAACGCAATATTAATTGCGATTTGGTGATAAAATTATGGTTGCGTCTTGTTCTCCGTCCATTGTACGGACAATAACTTGCACCGTTGCGTCGGTAAAGAAAGTTACCCTGCCCGTTTCGGAGATAGCAACAGCGTCATCGCGTTCACACAAAAACTCCACTTCCTTATTGGTGGCATTGTTTGGCAACACTTTCCAATAAAGCTGATAGTCACGATTACTGTCGCTCAGTTCAATTTCTATCCTTGCGTTATCATCGATTCTGTTTCCGTCTTCGTCGGTGAAATACACTTCTGTCGGCACTATTACGGTATTGCGCGACTCTACCATCTTGCCCCAAAAACTGACAAGCAGAATTGCTGCAATGCACTCGATTATTACAACGATGATTATAACTTTTTTATTCATAATCTCAAATCTCCATTTCGTTGTAATATGCCTTTATGTTTTCATAATAAAGGTATAGTCTGCTTAGCAGCAACGCTGCCGACAACAACATGATTCTCGCCCAACTTGTTGTATAGTTGTCCATCATAATAATCAGCGTCAACACCCCGTAACATGTACCGATAATAAATCCTATAAACATTGATTTCGCTATATTTTTGTTATCGGTGACCGCCCCGCCTTTTGATGCGTAATCTGCGAATTTGGGATTGACCAAATCCAACTGACAGCTCCACAAAATGTGTGCTAGGCTTGCAAAGAGCATTGTAAAGAACATCAATGTGAGATTGACATCGCTGATATCAGTGATGAAAGTCAACATAATAACAGTACAAATCAAAGCCACAACATTGACAATACCCGCCACTGTCATCTTTGCCCAACCAATGTTCATAGTTTTTGCCGGTGCGGTTTTTAATATCGCAAATTCGAGCCCTTCGCTGCTGAACACAGCCGCCTGATTGGAATTGAACGTTGTCAAAAGAGTAATGACTATCATCATATTGAAGGCAACGACTATATATTCACCCAAAATATTTTTGCTTATTGCCTGCAATATAAAGTTGAATATATAAAGTACGATTGGTATAAGCATCCATATAGAAATCACGCTGTTTATTTTGGACGTATCGCGTGACATAATGGTAAATTCCTTATAAATGAAAGTCCCATAGATAGTACGCGGTTTATGTCTTTGTTTTTTATGCGTTTTTTTAGAAACTTTTTCGGCCGACATCGACACCGACTTAAAATAAAACGGCATAATCGCAAGATAAACGATGACGGTTAAGGCGGCGATTATCAGAATCAATACCGGGAGATTTAGGTATACCTGCACTCCAAAAAGCATACGTCCGATAAAGCCGTAAACTGTGGAAAATTTGGCGATAGTTGCCGTCCCGTTTGAAATCGCCGCAATAAACTTACCGTACATAGCGACGATACGGATAGGAGTTGGCAATTTTCCTAAGATTGCAAAACAGGCATAGAGGCACAAACCGAAAAACGCCACAAGAACTATGGCATAAATAAGTGGTTTGCTGTGCAAAAAGCGCTTCATTCTCTGCACCAAATCCGAAACAAGAGTGGAGACAAGAGGCGGAAGCAACACCAATGCGCACCAAGCGATCGGCAAGAGAACCCAGTAAGCCCAATTGACGCCCGTCGAAACCGCGCCGAAAGCAATCAAAAAAGGCAAGGTAAAGAAAATTGATTTCCTGATCTCCGTGAGCAAAAACAGTATTATTTTGCTGGTGAAAATTTCCCAAATTTTGCATGGGAATACCAAGAGTAGAGCGTTTTCCTTATTTGAATACAAATAATTTATGGTTTCGCCCATACAGGTAATTACGGAAATAATTTGCGTGAATAACAAGACGGTAATTAAAAAATTGATATCGAAAGGAAACTTAAAAGTGCCTGAAGCATAATTAAACAGCGCCGAAAAAATGTAAGTTATCAGCGCAAAACCCGCCGCCTGCAAAAACAACACCGCAAAATTGTGCCGTTTGCTTCTTCCTTTAAGCGCGCGAATTTTATCCTTGCTCTGCAATTTCAGCAAAGTATTAATTCTGCGATAGCTTTTGATAAAGTCTTCTTTATGCATTGGTTTCAGCCTTTTTGGTTTCTTCTCCGACATTGATGTCTATATATTGCAAATAGATGTCCTCAAGCGATTTTCCGCTTTGTTTGATTTCCTCGATAGTGCTTACTTGGCAAAGACTGCCCTTGCTGATGATTGCGATTTTGTCACAAATCTTTTCTACCACGTCGATAATATGGCTGCTGAAAAACACTATATTGCCTCTATCGGCGTGCTCTCGCATACATTTTTTGATTAGGTATGCGGAGGTGGGATCCAAACCGGTTAGCGGCTCGTCCAACACCCAAACTTTGGGATCATGAATAAGCGTCGAGATGACCATCAGCTTTTGTTTCATTCCATGCGAATAACTTTTGATTTCGTTATCCATTGCGAATCCCATATCAAACATAGTGACATACTTGTCGTAAAGTCTGTCGCGTTCGCTCTTTTCGACAAGATACAAATCCGCAACGTAATAAACGTATTCCCTTCCCGTCAGTTTTTCATAGACTGCATGATTGTCGCTGACGTAACCTATCTTCATTTTGGCTTCCAAAGGTTGTTTGGCAATATCATAACCTTCCACAATAACGGAACCTTCGGTTATGGATTGTATTCCCACAAGACTTTTTATAGTTGTCGATTTGCCGGCGCCGTTGTGACCGATAAAGCCCCAGACCTCTCCTTCCTTGAGTTCAAGGTTGATATTGTCGACTGCTTTTTTATCAGTCCCCGTATATACTTTAGAAAAATTATTGATAGAAACCATTTCTTTCTTCTCCTCGTACATTGGCTCGCTAAGCGGCCTACCGTTCATTTCTTTCAGTATCCCCAGTTTATCTACTTTGCTTATTTTTCGTCTTCGGGCAAGTTCCCGATGCGCATCCTCGACGCGGTAAAGTCCGAGGTACATTCCCCATATCAGCAACATTAAGCAACAGAAAATACCAAATACCGCCAGACTGAACAACCAATAAATAACAACATTCGTATCGCCCATTTGGAACGTCCAAACAAAGTTAAATTTAATCGGCTCTGCGAAGGTAAACATATTGGTGAGCGTATGACCGTATAACATAAAATAATCAACTTCATGACCGTTAGGATTTAAACTCGGCGAATTGTTGAGCCATCCGTTCATAAACGTGGCAAAGCAAACATAAACGAAGAACACGCCAACCGCTTTGCCCAGTTCGTTAAGTTTTGGCCTTTTGAAAACGCCCAATAAACTCGCGGTTATAGGCAGAATGAAATCGAAAAGGTGGCAAACCCAGAAAGTCCATCTGTCATTGACGAAAAACGATGTGTTCGCGGCATCGGGCATAATAATCGCAATCAACGCGCCCAAGACGTTGACTATGTAATTAAAATAAAATACGCTTTTAACTCTGAAACAAAAGCAAATGACCATAAGGGTAATTGCCGTGTAGCACAAGTGCAGCGGCAAACCCGTAAGCGGATTTCTGAAAGACGTATAGGCATAATACGCAATAAACCCTGCAACCGAAAGCAAAGACAGCATATGCCATTTTTCATTGTCATCTTTTTTATTGTAGTATCTATACAAGATGAAGATAACGGCACATATCAAATAGATTATTATCCTATGAGAAACGTTGAAGTTGTCGGCCACCGGGCCGTTTTCGCCGAAATTTAGGCTGAATACGTATGTGGGCATAAACGCAATAAGATAGCATGCGCCCCATAACAGCGCTTTGCCGGCGCGTTTACCCCATGTCTTGAACTCTTTTTCTTTGATTAAATCAATAACGCGTCTGCCGGACAATAAGCCCATAGTCACAAGCTGAATTGCAAGCAATATTGCGCGCCAATTGTATAACGTTCCGTCACCGAGCATCGAAGTAACGGTGAAGCGAAAAACGCACATATTTATAAGCGTTATTGGGAATATCGCGAATATTACAAAATCACGGGCTTTCTTTATATCGTAAAAAGCATCAAAAATCAAAACGCCAAATGACAGTTGCGTGAGCCATCTTAAAATAAACAGGAACACTGTTGCAACCGAGGTGTATCTGCCATATCGCAGAGTCACCTGTGAGGCAAGATTGTCTCCCAAAATCAAGTTGATTAAAAATGTCACAATCAATACAATTGTCAAACAAATTGTGACTACGCTTCCAATTGCAATTGTTCTTTTGCCAACTGTTACTATTTTATTTAACTTTTCTCTTATCGGAAGATATAAAAGAAGGATTAGCGCTGCCGATAAAAGTATTAGTGCTTCGTTCATATGTTAACCTTTTGTGCAGAGTCTATATATATAGACGTTTGTGACAGTAAAAGTGTTTGCCGTCTAATTGCACAAAATTGCGCCTAGGGCGGCTTTATAGTAATACATAATATACCAAATAAATTAGACTATAGCAAGCCATTGTCCAAGTAAAATTTTGGCATTAAATGTGATATTGCATCCTCATGCAAATCGTGATAAAAAGAAAATCAAGCAGGTTCGTTTCTTGATAAATAAAGCGGAATTCTGTGTTCAAGTATCCAATCGGCTTTTTGATGAATCAGCATAATTTTACCATGCGATTTTGACGTTTGTCGAGAATAACAACCGGCACTTGTTTGATATGAAAGCATACCCCCCCCCCTCGCCGCTACGCTCACTACGAGTATTGTAG
>CAYJCS010000011.1:0-16379 GCA_964368715.1 uncultured Bacteroidaceae bacterium
TGCAGACCGATGCGTACTCCTTGTACGTGAGGATTGCATCCGCGATGCCTGCCGAAGCTATTCGCATAATAGCGGCCTTTTCTCTCTTCTGCACGGTCTTCGCACTTAAAAACCGCGATATTTTGATGAAGAGCAAGAAAGGCAAGGGATGCAGACCGATGCGTACTCCTTGTACGTGAGGATTGCATTCGCGATGCCTGCCGAAGCTATTCGCATAATAGCGCGGTTTTTATCGTTCTTCTCTAAAATACGACAAACCCAATGCCGCCGGCGGTTGATACTCTTTCTTTTTTCTGAAAGCAATCAGTATCAGCATCATAATGGTGACAAGATACGGGAGCATCTGCACAATGTCCGCTTGAGGTATGGTGAACGTGGTATTGAACACGTTTGAGTTTGTATAAAGCCAGTAAAGAAGTGCAAAGAGGTATGAACCCCAAATGGTGTTTACGGGCTTCCAAGTTGTGAAAATGACAAGCGCAACCGCAAGCCAGCCCAAAGCCTCGATGCTGTTGTTTGTGGTCCAGCCGCCCTTGCAATAAACCAAAATATAGAACAGACCGCCCAGTCCGCATATTCCGCCGCCTAAGATAGTGGCAAGATATTTGTACTTTGTGACGCTCACGCCTGCGGCGTCCGCCGTTGCAGGATTTTCGCCGACTGCCCTGAGATTTAATCCCACGCGCGAGCGTTTGAGATATATGCTCATGCAAATTGCCAAAACGACGGCGACATACACCAAAAATCCGTAGGATAGGAACATTTGGCTGAAATTATCGGTTAAAGACGCGGCTTGCGCGATATTTTTTCCAAAAGCCTCGGACGCGACCGTTGCTCTGGCATAGGACGTAAAGCCGGCTTTCAAGATAATATATTGCCCGCCGAAACTTCCGATACCGACACCAAGATAAGTCAACGCAAGTCCGGTTACATTCTGATTTGCGCGAAGCGTCACTGTGAAGAAGCTGTAGAGCAATCCTGCCAGTGCCGCCGCTCCAAAACCGCAGACAAGCGCTATAAGCACAACTACTACGTTGTTTGGATTCGATGTGGAATTTTCATATAGGAAAGCGCCCGCAAAGCCTGCAAAACCGCCCAAAAACATCATGCCCGGAACACCCAAATTGAGGTGACCGCTTTTTTCGGTGAGGATTTCTCCCAGCGCTCCGAACATTATGACGGTGCCGAATACTACAGCGCTTGTCCACCAGGAAATGAAACTAATCATTATTCTTACCCTCCTCTCCGTTATTTTGGTTATTCAATTCTTTCTCAGATACTATTTCTTTATCGCAAGATTCAACTTTCGCGCCGTCGGCATTACCTATCTCAGCCACCGAAACAATCTTTTCGATTTCAAGCGTGGCCGTCTTATATGTTTCAGTCGCCGCAGCAGATTTCTTTTTGTTAAGTGCGTTTTTCAAACCGCCAAAGGCTTTGGAGAAAAACTCCATTGCCCCGTCAAGCATTTTTGCGATTGCATTGTTATAGATTTCGATGAAATTTGTCACCGTAACAGTGCGCCAAACGCTGAATTTTACAACTGCGGCGTTGGTTTTGGGCATTCTTTCTGCAAGTTTTTTCTTGAAAGCGGCATTTGAGGCCGTAATTTTGGAGTTGAATGCCAATCTGTAACGAATAAAAAACTCACAGCCGATAAGCATAAACAAGAATATTCCCACAACGATATATGAAGTGTAACTGTTCAAGTTGGAAGCATAGTTGACAACGTTTCCTGCACCCTTTGATAAGAACGTAATTATAAACGAGATTACCGCCATACCAAAAGGATTGAACCCCGCCGCCCAAGCCACGATAATTGCGGTAAATCCGTAACTTCCGCTGGTTTTTGTGGATATGACGTGGTCAACACCGCCGACGTATAAAAATCCGACAAGTCCGCAGATAGCCCCGGAAAGGAACATTGTGCGCAGTATAACTTTGCCCGTATTTATGCCCGCGTAGCGCGCCGTATTTATGGAATCGCCCACTACGGATATTTCATAACCGTGTTTTGTGTTGCGCATATACACGAACATAAGCACCGTAATTATGGCAATAAGCACCGTGACCAAGCCGAACGGATTTTCACCGACAGCAGGTAGATAGCCCAGTTTTGTCGCGCTGTTAAAAGTTGGAAGAGCACTGCTTTTGCCTTTCCAGATGTCAATCGCGCAGGCAACAAGTTGCACCGCAATATAGTTCATCATAAGCGTAAACAGCGTTTCGTTCGCATTGAGTTTGACTTTGAAAATCGCAGGAATGACAGCCCACAAACCGCCGGCGAGAACTGCGAATATAAACATAACAAGTATCATTGCAGAATTTGACAAATCAGCAAAATACCACATTACGACAGAGGTGAGCAGCGCACCCATAAGCACTTGCCCTTGCGCTCCGATGTTCCAAAAGCGCATCTTGAACGCGGGAGCGAGTGCTAAAGCGACGCCCAAAAGCAACATAGCGTCTTTTACGAGAGCGCGTTTTGAATACTCCGTGAAGAATGAGCCTTGTTGAATGTATTTCCACAGATTGGTTATGCTGATTGAGGATACCTGCTGCAAAAATATTAGAATTATCAAAAGCGATATTCCCGTCGCAGCAACGCGCACCAAAGTTCTGTACAAAAAACCGGTGTTTTCGCGTTTTGCTACACGGACAAAAGGTTCCTTTTTATCGGCAGAGGATTTGGCAAATTTTGTCATTAACTTACTCATCTTTTCCTACCTCCTTTTCTGATTTACCGGAGGTTTTCGTTATTTTTTCAAGAATATTTTTAAGTGACGATTTAACTTTTTCATTTACGTTTTTGGGCAAGAACTTCACACCCTTCCCGATTTGCGTGTCAGGCGCGATGCCGAAATTCTTGTTGGTTTTGACTTCCGTCAGATTGAGTGTTCCCGTCATCATAAGTCCGAGTTCGTCTTTTGTGGTTTTGTCCGCATGAACAACGCCCATAATATTGCCGTGACATAACACCATTATTTTATCGCAAAGTTCAAGGAGGACGTCAAGGTCTTCGCCAACGTAGAGAACACCCACACCCTTCTTTTTTTGAGCGTTCAAAATGTCGTATATGACGTATGATGAATTGATGTCCAGTCCGCGGACGGGATATGCCGTGACAATGACGTTTGGCCCTTCCGAAATTTCGCGCCCTACGAGCACCTTTTGCACGTTGCCGCCCGAAAGACGTCTGACGGGAGTTTCTGTTGAGGGAGTAACGATACTCAAATTGTTTACAACGTCCTTTGCCTTTGACCTTGCCAGTCTGCGGTTAACAAACGGACTCAAGCCTTCGCTGTAGGTTTTTAGCATCATATTGTCAGTGAGCGACAGTGACGGAGCAAGCCCCATGCCAAGTCTGTCTTCAGGAATAAACGACATTGCGATGCCCATTTCTATGATTTTCTTGGGCGACAATCCGATAATGGACGTGCCCAGGTGGTTGATTTCACCGCTCTCTATCTTTCTAAGTCCTGCGATTGCTTCGCAAAGCTCTTTTTGCCCGCAGCCTGCTATTCCCGCAACGCCCAAAATTTCGCCGCCGCGGATGTAAAAACTTACGTTGTTGATTGCCGTCGCGCCCTCGTCGTTTTTGATAGTTAAATCACGGATTTCAAGCAGCGGTATATCGTGTTTTACTTCGGGGCGGTCAATGTTTAGTTCGACTTTTTCGCCGACCATCATTTCAGTCAGCGATTTTGTCGTTGCGTTTTTTGTTTCGACGGTGCCGATATATTCCCCTTTTCTTAGGATTGCCACCCTGTCCGAAACCGAAAGAACTTCTTGCAGTTTGTGTGTGATTATGATGATTGACTTGCCGTCGTCACGCATATTGCGGATAACCTCGAAAAGTCTGTCGGACTCTTGGGGAGTAAGCACTGCGGTAGGTTCGTCGAGTATTAAAATGTCCGCTCCGCGGTAAAGCACCTTGACAATTTCAAGTGTCTGCTTTTCGCTGACGGTCATATTGTAGACTTTTTTATAGGGATCAACTTTGAAGCCGTAGCGCTCGCATATTTCTTTTATCTTTTGCGCCGACTGCTTAATGTTGAACTTAAAGCTTTTGGGGTCAAGTCCCAAGACGATGTTTTCAACCGCGGTAAACACGTCCACAAGTTTGAAGTGCTGGTGAATCATACCGATATGTTGGTCAAAAGCATCTTTAGGCGAGCGTATTGTCACCTTCTCGCCGTTTATAAAAATTTCTCCGTTATCGGGAAAGTATATACCGGCAAGCATATTCATAAGGGTGGTCTTTCCGCTGCCGTTTTCACCAAGCAGCGCAAGGATTTCGCCCCGTTTCACGTCCATGGTCACGTTGTTGTTGGCAATTACCTTGCCAAATGTCTTCGTGACGTTTTTAAATTGAATTGCATATTCCATAAAAGCAAATGTGGACATATTGTGTCCACTACAGTTTTTTGTTTGGTTCGGGGATGCCTTGTCGGCATCCCCGAATAATGTGTTTTGTTAATCAGCAAATATTTCAGAGATTCCGTCTATACGAAGTTCAAAATAAGGTGCTGAGCGAAGAGTTGATTCATTGAAGTAATATACGTCGCCCTCTTTCACTATTGCTTCGGTATCGGGAGTGTATGCATCGTCAGGAATGACGTTTGCAAGGCTCGTTGTTACGTGATTACCGCCAACTGTGAAGCTTGCGCAATCAAATACTTTGAGTGTGCCGGCTTTGATAGCGGCAACTGCAGCGTCCACTGCTGTTTGAGTTCCGGCTGCGCAGGAATTGCCAAGTGCGGTGATAGCAACTGCATCAGTGTGATAGCCTTCTGCCCAGTCGGTCGCAACTTCTTCACCTGCGAGCATTGCTTTGAAGAGGTATGTGTAGTAAACAGACCAGTTATTTGCTGCAGAGGTAAGTGCGGCGTGAGGAGCGGCTTCAAGCATATCTACGTTGTAGCCAACAGAGTACACGACTTTACCGTCGTTATAGGCTTCTTCACAAGCGGTAGGAGCACCTTCGGAGTCTGCATGTTGTCCAATGATAACGCAACCCTTGTTGATAAAGGTTTTTGCGGTTTCTTTTTCAGCGTCGAAATCAAACCATTCGTTGGTGTATTGGACTTCCATTACAACGTTGGAAACAACGGATTTGAGTCCAAGATAAAATGCGGTGTATCCGGAAACGACTTCTGCATAGGGATATGCGCCGACGTAACCGATTTTGATGTTTGCTCCATCGTATGCGTTGGGGGTAGCGGTCGTAGAAACGGTGCCTGCATCAAGAAGAGCCTGCAATTTCAACCCGGCAACAATACCGGATACGTAGCGGGATTCATAGACGTTGGTGAAAGCATTCTTCCAATTTGCTTTTCCGCTGGCTTTTGCAAGGTCGCCTGTCATTGAAACGATGGTGACGTTCGGATTGGCGTCGATAACATCGTTAAGTTGGAACTGGTGGCCGTAACTGTTGGTAAGAACAAGAGATGCACCGGCGGCTACGCATTCATTTGCAGCGGTGGCGCATTCTGCAGTTTCCGGAACATCCTTTTTCCAGATGATTTTGACTGTCTTGCCAAGATCTGCTTTAACGGCTGCGACTGCATCGTTGATGCCGTTCATGTGTGCTTCGGTGTAACCTTCGGTTTCATTACCGACCATGATTGCTCCGACGATTAGGTCAGCGGCGTCAACGTCATCATTGTTGCACGCAGCGAGGCTGATGCCCAGAGTTGCGACAAGTGCTACGGTGAGCACAAGTGCCAAAAGTTTCTTCATAGATATCCTCCATTTTTTTGCCGTTAGGCATTTTCTTATTTTGTTTCAACAACCGATTTTCTACTCTTGTTTGGTTTTTGCGCTTTTCAGTTTCGGCTACCTGTCCAATGCTAAAAGCACAATCGCCTCTTTTATAAAAAACCGTTTATTTTTTTCTGAAAGTAAGACCGTTGTCGGACATGCTTTCGATAATGGCAAGGCTTTCTATTCTGACGCCCTCGGCGCGCAGTTTGTCACCGCCGCCCTGAAAGCCTTTTTCTATCGCAACGGCGCAGCCGACCAATGTTGCGCCTGCTTGCTTTACAAGTGAAATAAGCCCGCGGAGTGCTTCCCCGTGAGCCAAAAAATCATCTGTTATAAGAACGCGATCGTTTGACGTAAGGAATTCTTTTTCTACAACGATCGTATTTGTGTTTTGGTGAGTGTAACTTTTAACTTCTGCGCTGTAAAGTTTATCTGAAACGTTTGAAGTTTTACTTTTTTTAGCAAAAAGCACCGGAACATGCAACTGCATTGCCGTGTAGCAAGCGATTGCGATTCCCGATGCTTCAATAGTAATTATTTTGTTTACGTTGGCGTCGCGGTAGAGCGCGCAGATTTCCTTGCCTATCTCTTCAAGCAAACTGTCATCTATCAGATGATTGAGAAATCCGCCCACTTTCAGCACCTCTCCGGGATAGACTTTGCCTTCCTTTAAGATGCGTTTCTCCAATAACTCCATAGCGCTCCTTGCCACTAGATTTTGTGGCTGGCGGGGAAGATAATCCCCTAGGTTGTGCTTTCTGCAATTACGTTGCCCATTTCCAACTTGTGGTTTTATTATAACCAAAAGAGAAAAAGGTGTCAAACGAATTGGCACCTCTTTTCGATAAAATATTTTTAACTTTAAAAATTTTCTAACAGCTTGTGACGCTCAATTTTTATGACATCAAATAATCTTTGCATGCGTCTTCAAGTGCGCGGCAAAGGTTGAAACAGTCTTCAAGGTCTTTTCCTCTGACTATAACGCCGTGATTGCCCAAAAAACACGCTTTGGCATCGCCGATTGCAGCGGCGACGTTTTGACAAGTGTATCGGTTCCGGGCAGAGCGGATTTTGCGCAGGGAATTTCATCGCCCAAAATTTCTAGGTATTTTTCGGTAACGGGCAGCGATTTGCACATGCAAGACATTGCGCAGCCGTAGAACGGATGCGTATGGACGGTGGCGTTGGTGTCTTCACTTGCGAGCATAAGAGCCGCGTGGATACCCTTTTCGCTTGTGGGTTTATTTGAACCCGCCCACTCCATAGTATTCATATTGACAATAGCCATTTGCTCGGGCTTTAAAAGATTATAATCAATGCCGGAGGGGGTCGCTATCATATACTCTTTGTCCAATCTCACCGCAATATTGCCCCAAGTGCCTTGCACGAGATTGTTTTCAA
This sequence comes from uncultured Bacteroidaceae bacterium, assembly GCA_964368715.1. Classification (GTDB taxonomy): domain Bacteria; phylum Bacillota; class Clostridia; order Christensenellales; family CAG-917; genus RGIG4097. Next base: position 7,168 of record CAYJCS010000011.1, read on the forward strand.
GCAGTTTGACGCCCGCGTCTTTGATGTCCTGCGCGATTGCCTTTTGTTCGTCGGTGACAATGCTTGAAAATCTGTCTTCGGCGACAACTTTCTCGCCTCTTTCGGCTGCTTCCTGACTTTCAACGTTTTTCTTGGAATATTTGAGTTTGAAAACGACGTGTTCCAAAAACGCGTTTAATGCGGTGTGGGGTTTCGCTCCGCCTTTCTTTTCTGCAAGAAGATAGCAACTGGCAGCCTTATCAAGCACCAATGCCGCAGTGTACACCTCGTCCAAAGTGCGTCCTACCACGAGTGCGCCGGCTTCGGGAAGAAATACGGCGTTTCTAAGTCCGCTCAATGCAAGCATAATTTCGGCAGCGGTGTTGTTTTTTGCACATCTGACGGAGATGCCGTCGATTTGAGCCATATCGTCCAATATCGGCGGGAGCGTAATACCTTTTTTTGAAAACTCTAAAATGTTTTTGCTGTCGACGATTGCCGCCGCGCCGATGTTTTTGTTGCGTCTTAATGCACAAAACAGTATGACGGCCGCCGCGCGGAAATTGCCTTCAAGTTCCGACAAAGTTTTGTCGTTGACAAAAATCATATCATCTTTGGTTAAGTTTGCAACAACCGAATAATCTTTTGTTATGCACATGCCGCCTTCGGCGCGTACAGCAAGGTATCCGCATTCGGCAAATCCTTCGTCCGCAAACATTTTTGCGTATTTTATGATATTGGAAATCGTTTGATCTTTCATAGTTCGCTCCTTAAACGGCAATCCTAATAATAATCATATCCTCAAATTTATTCGTTTAACCAAAAACAAGCCGAGGCGTACGCGTCTCGGCTTGTAAGCGGTTATTATTTCTTTTTATAAAGCGGGCGGGTGCAGACGGTGACGTCTTTGAACACCTCTTCAAACTTGGCCAGTGCTACGTCGATAACTTCGTCGGTGTCTGCCATAGAAGTATACAGTCTGCTGCCGGCGAGCGTCACGATTCCGTTAGCCATATATGCTGCGCCCATCTGTTCCATGGCGACTTTTCTGTCCATCATTTCGGGTTTCTTTTTGAGCATAGGAATGAGCGATTTTGCAATATTGAAAGAACTGAAATCATAACTCATTGCGCCCGTGCATTCAAGGTGAACGATACTGCCCTGATTGTAGACGACGAAAGGAAGTTTATATTTTTTGACGAGTGCTTTAAGTCCTGACGCCAGCCTGTCGCCTGCTCTGCCTGCCACTGCGCAAGCGTCGTTCTTTTCGATTTCGCATATCGCCAAATATCCTGCATAAGAAGAAAGCGGGTTTGCAGCAAGAGTGCCGCCGACATATGCTTTTTTGCCCAGTCCGCCAACGCCTGCCGCCATAAGCGAAACGTATTCTTTCTTGCCGCCGACACCGCCGGCTGAAGGATATCCGCCTGCAACGATTTTTCCAAATACGGTCAAGTCCGGATACATATCTCTGCCTGTGCCCTGTCTTGTGAATTCAACCACTTTTCCGTCGACGAGTTTTTTGTCTTTTATCATCCAAGGAACGTCCACGCCGTCTTTCTTTATGGTGACGGGAGTATCATCATACTTAAAGCCGTAGGTTTCATTAAAGAAATAACCTGCCGCGCCGTGGATGCCCACTCTGAATCCGGTGACGACTTCGTCAAAGATGAAGAGCGCGCCGTATTTTTTGGCAAGAATTCTCGCCTTGAGATTATAGTCAAGGTCAACGGGACGAGTTCCGCTTTCGGGACCGACGGGTTCAAGTATAACCGCCGCCGTGCCGCCTCTTGTTTGGTTGAGTTTGAGCATGCCTTCGAGCATATTCAAGTCGTTGGGACGGACTTCGTCCGTGGTCTTGTAGCAAGTGGAAGGAATGCCGTGGCTCTCTAAAAATTGACGGCTTCCGGGAATTTTGAGTCCGTATACCATTTGATCGGACCAGCCGTGATACGCGCCGCCGATTTTGATAATTCTTTTCTTTTTGGTTGCGCAACGCGCCACGCGGATTGCCGCAAATACGGATTCAGTACCGCTGCCGAGCATACGGAACATTTCGCAGTTGGGCATAAGTTCGCTGATTTTCTTTGCAAGAAGAAGTTCACCTTCGTGGAAAAGTCCCGTAACAGGACCGCAGGTGTTCAAAAGTTCGAATACCTTTTCTCTTATAGGTTTATAATTGCTTCCCAAAATCGTGGGACCGCCTGCTTGCAAAAAGTCATAATATTTGTTGCCGTCGCGGTCGTATAGAAATGCGCCGTCGGCTTTTTCCATGCAAATCGGGAAAGGAAAGTTGAAAGCAAGATTATGTTGAACTCCGCCGGGGATATATTTCTTCGCTTCCGTTGTAATCGCTTTTGATTTAGCGCAGTTTGTGTCAAAATATTCAAGCACGTTTTTGAGTGCGCTGTCGGAAATGCAATAAATGGGCTTTGACGTTAGTTCGCCCAAATCTTTGTAGATGGTCTTTGCGTCTTGCCAACTGGATATTCCGTAACCGTTTGCCATAATTTTTCCTCCGTCAAACATTTTTTTTATCGTTTAATATTATATCAAACCTTTTTCGATGTGTAAATATCAAACTTAGTTATATAACTATACAAAAATCTTATTATGATAGCAGTGCAACACATATTAAAATGTGTTTAGAAAAAGCAAACTATCCACCAAACAGCCGTCTGTTTTGTAAATTGGGTATTGATTTTTGAATATCAATCGTCTATACTGACATTGTTCCTGTCAAATCAGGATATTCGCATCTAGGAGGAAAATTATGAACAAAGCCGATTTCATCAAGGCAGTAGCCGCAAAAGCAGACCTTAACTTCAAGGACGCAACCGCTGCAGTGGACGCATACGCCGCTGTTGTAGCAGACGCACTCAAAGCAGGCGACAAAGTCGCACTGGCAGGTTTCGGAACATTTGAAATCAAAAAGAAAGAAGAAAGAGCAGGCTTTAACCCTCTCACAAAACAGCCGATTACCATTCCTGCGTCCAACGCACCCGTCCTGAAATTCGGAAAACAATTCAAAGATCTTTTTAACTAATAAGTAAGCAGATAAGAAACGCAGCCCTCAAAAGGGGTTGCGTTCTTTGTTTTCTCGTACCGTTTTTTCAATTATTCCACCTTATTTTCAGCTTAATTTAAGCCAGCGTTTATGTCTTACTCTTTTTTTCTCTGTCGTTTTTATATATATAAAGCAAATTTTGGATGAATGCAGATCTTATTTTTGCGACGATATTGTCCAACTCACAAAAATATTTCGAATAAAAACCGGCGCTGAAAAATTGTCTATTAATTTTATTACACTTTTAATCCGGCTCAACAGAGTGAATTGACAATTGCTTCGCCCGCCTTAAAATCGGCGGGCGAAGCAGAACACAAATAAAGTGGCACTTATTTATATTGAGCAAACATATCAATTATTTTTTCGAGACAACCGCACCTGTTTCAGGATTGATAAGCACCGCCCAGTAATCCATACCCTCGCCGATGTATGAAACGTAATAGTAATAATTTTCACGGTCTCCGGTTATGAGTTTGACGTATATTTCGCGTTTCAATGCGCCCTTTTCGTTGATTTCAGAAGATATACGCTCGGCAAACTCTTTTTCTGCGACGTTTACGGCATCGGAAGCGGACAATTTGCCCTCAATCACATTTTGCAAATCAACGGTAACGCTGTTTTCGCCCGAGGTGAGTGTCACCGACAAAGGAGCAAAATCAAGTGTGAGCGACGATATAAATTCACCGTTGTCGTTCCCTTTTAGGGTGCCTGTCACGCTGGCTCCGTTGCCTAATAGCGTGTAGCCGATTTCGGTAAGATCGTTTACCCTCAGCGGAATGACACAAATCTCCGCAAAATCTGAAACGTCGGTTGCCACGCCGTCGGCAATGAAATTGTGCTCTCTGCTGCCTGTTTCGACAGCCACCGCAAAAGTTTCGGATTCGCCGACGTACAGCGCTTTGACACTGCGTGACATATTGCTATATTCCTCTTCGGAGGGTTTTTTGTTGCAGGCGCATAGCGCAGCGGCAAGTATTAAAACTAAAACTGCCACAATCATCGTTTTCAAATTCTTTTTCATATCAAAGCATATTCTCCTTTTCTTACGGTTATGCGTACGTGCATTCGCACCCGTATATACTTGCTGAAAAATGCGCGCACTAGAACAAAAAGTCTTTTTCAACATTTTTATGAACAGTTTAACCAAGCGTTAAATTGAATGATCCATTCCTTTCAAAAAACATCCGACCGCAAATGCTGCGCAACAAATTATAACTTGCTATCTATGTGAATTTTTGGTATAATAAAACATCATATTAAGGGTGAGGATGATTATGGAAGAGAAGACTTTTGTCGGTCTCACATCGGAAGAAGTGTCAAATCGTGTTGCAGAAGGGAAGATCAACGGCGAGCAAACCATACGAACAAAATCTGTCGGACAAATTTTTAGAGAAAACATCCTCACATTTTTCAATTTTCTATTCACGGCACTTGCAATAATTTTGATATTTTTCGTTTCACGCAACATATCGGGGGTTGGTAACTTCGGGTTTTTGATTCTGATTGTCTTCAACACGCTTGTGGGCATAGTTCAAGGCTTGCGTTCCAAGTTCACCATGGACAAATTGTCTCTGCTTTCCGCGCCAAAAGCCGTTGTCGTACGCGACGGGATTGAGACGGAAATTGCGCTGGAAACGATTGTACTCGACGATATTATGGTGCTTACGGCAGGCAAACAAATCTGCGCGGACGCCATCGTCGTAGGCGGCAGCCTCGAAGTCAACGAAAGTTTAATAACGGGCGAGCCGGACGCAATATTAAAACACGAGGGCGATGAACTTATGTCCGGAAGTTTTGTGGTTTCGGGCAAGGCCTATTGCAAGGTCGAGCATATCGGAATGGACAATTTTGTGATGAAAATATCTGCCGGCGCAAAGTATTTCAAGCGCCCCAGTTCCGAGATTTGGCGCTCGCTTATGTTTGTTGTCAAATTTATGTCAATAGTCATTTTGCCTGTCGGAATCGCACTGTTTTTGATAAAATATCTCATCCAAGACGGCGCGCTGAATCCAACCGTACTGACGGTTGTCGGCACAATTATCGGCATGATTCCAAGCGGTCTTGTCGCTCTTGCGACCACCGTATTTTGTGTCAGCGTCATACGTCTATCCAAGCACAAAACACTTGCGCAAGACCTCTACTGCATTGAAACTTTGGCACGTGTTGATGTATTGTGCCTAGACAAAACCGGCACAATTACCGAGGGCTCGATGGAAGTCAACGGCGTACAACCAAAAGATGGGCTTAGCGAGGCGGAATTTAAACAAATACTTAAAAATTTGACTTTTGCTCTTGATGAAGACAACGCCACCGCCCTTGCGCTTAAATCATACGTTCAAGATTTGGATCCTCAAGGAACAGCGGAAGGCACGGTGCCCTTCTCTTCACAAAGGAAGTGGAGCGGCGCAACAATCGACGGGAAGTCTTACGTTTTGGGCGCGCCTGAATTTGTGTTCAAATCACCCGATACGTTCATTTCGTCCACTACCGCCGATATGGCTCAAAAAGGTTACCGTGTTTTGGTGCTTGCGTGCGCCAAAGGCGGCTTTGACGGCTCAAATCTGCCTTCCAATTTGCAGTTTTACGGATTTATTTATATAACGGACAAAATCCGCAAAGAGGCTCCCGCAACCTTGGAGTTTTTCAGAAAAGAAGGCGTCAACGTCAAGATAATTTCGGGCGATAACCCAGTCACCGTCCGTGCCGTTGCACACCGCGCAGGGCTGTTAGACTGCGACAATATCATAGATATGTCAACGTTGAAAACCGAAGAAGAGATTTATGCCGCAGCGGACAAATACACCATTTTCGGACGTGTTTTGCCCGACCAAAAACTTATGCTTGTCAAGGCATTGAAAGCGGCAGGCCATACGGTTGCCATGACGGGCGACGGCGTAAACGACGTGCTTGCCCTAAAAGAGGCGGACTGCTCCGTTGCTATGGCATCAGGCTCCGACGCTGCGAAAAACGTAAGTTCTTTGGTGCTTTTGGACTCAAACTTTGCGTCAATGCCAAAAGTTGTCGCCGAAGGCAGACGAAGCATAAACAACTTGGAAAGATCGGCATCGCTGTATCTTATGAAGACGATTTATAACACTTTGCTCGCAATACTCTTTATGTTAGTTCCAAGCGAACTACCATTTGAACCAAACAACTTGACCATTATAGGCGGAGTCACGATCGGACTGCCCTCGGTTATCATCGCCTTGGAACCCAACCGTGATATTGTCAAAGGTCATTTCTTGCCAAAGGTTATAGGCAGTGCTTTGCCCGGCGGCATAACGGTGCTTATCGGCGCTATTTGCGTGCTAATAGCAAAAAACACCTTCTTACAGATGGACGTTGAACAAACGCAGTCAATGTATATCGTGGTCACAACCCTTATCGGGCTTATGTATCTGTTCAAAGTATGCCTCCCCTTCACTTGGCTGCACGGCGTTACCTACGCGGCAATGATAACCATATTTATTGGTTGCTACATTGTGGATATTGCGCGGCAGTTCTTCGGCTTGCAGATAAATTTCACAATGCCTATGATACAGACGCTTATGGGGATTGGGCTTATCGTTGTTGCCTTCTTTGTCCTTATAAACAAATTTATGGACGGCCATAACGACGGCAAAAACGGCGTTATGATGAAAATGCTTGGCAAATTCAAAGTCTTCAGAGCATAGTTATAATTCCATAATCAGCCAAATACCGGAGTATTATGCACTTTTTCTGCGTTTATGCAGCTTTTTGTGCTTGATTTATACATCGCCCAGTGGTATAATTTCGGCATTATGTTAGAAGAAAAAAATATAAATACAGATGACTTAGCAGTTTCTTCCCCGGGTGAAGTCACTTTAGAAAACAAAGTGGGCATACTCGCATCTTTCAATGGGAAGGACAAACCTAAGACCATTCAAATAAGCAACAAAGCCATAATCATGGCTGTAGCGGTCGTTATGATTTTGGTTATTGCCGCAATCGTGCTTGCCTACGTTCTCCCCGTCGGGGAATACGACAGAGGCATAGACGCGGACGGCAACTCGTACATAATCAAAGACAGTTACCACGAAAATCCCGACTTGGGGAGAATTGCGTGGTGGAAGGTTGTACTTTCTCCGTTTTTGGTTTTAGGCTCAAACGGCTCGCTGACTCTTTGGGCAATTATCGCTCTTTTGATTGTTATCGGCGCAGTTTTTACCGCACTTGACAAGACGGGCGTTTTGGTCTATATGGTTGAGGCGCTTCGCAACAAATTTGCAAACAAAAGATATTTCTTGCTCTTTTTGATGCCCTTTGCATTTATGTTTTTAGGCTCTTCGGCAGGCATGTTTGAAGAACTTATCCCCTTGGTGCCCGTCGTCGTTATTCTCTGCTACGGTCTGGGTTGGGACGCTCTAATCGGTCTTGGCATATCGGTATTGGCGGCAGGAATGGGATTTACCGCCGGCGTTGTCAATCCCTTCACAGTGGGAATTGCACAGGACCTTATCGGACTGCCGATGTTCAGCGGAATAGGAATGCGATTGCTTACTTTTGCCGTGGCATATCTTATTTTGATGGCGTTTATCTTCCCCTACGCCAAAATGCTCGATAAAAAGCCCGAAAAATCACTCGTTTTCAAAGAAGACTCAGTACGCAAGGCGGAATTTGACTTTGAAAACCGCCCGTTTGTCTATGACGCAGGCAAATCCAAAGCCTTGAAATGGTTTGGCGTATGGCTTATCGTCGTAGTGACGCTTGCGATTATCTCCATATTTATTCAGCCCACCTATATTCCTGCTCTCGGGGATTTTGCTCTTGCAGATTATATACTCTATATCACAGTCGGCATTTACGTCATCGCAGGCATAGGCGCGTGCGTTATGTGCGGTTTAAAAGGAAAGGGACTCGCCCTCACCATGCTGAAAGGCGGCTTAACACTTCTTCCCGCAGTTGCAATGATTCTTATCGCAAGCGGTATTCGCTATATCATAGAGGAAGGCAATGTTATGGACACCATTCTCTATGCCATAATCGGTGCCGCCGCAGGCCAAAACGCTGCTGTGATAATTATCCTTATCTATCTTGCGATAATCGTTTTTGAAATCTTTATTCCTTCGGGAAGCGCAAAGGCGTTTTTGCTTATGCCGATGATTGGCGCAATGTGCGCACAACTGGGTGTTGACGGACAGGCTGCGGTGCTGGCATTTGCCTACGGCGACGGGCTGGTCAACGTCTTTATGCCGTCAAACGCAGGACTGCTGCTTATCTTGGGGATGACAACCGTAAACTATCCCAAATGGTTCAGATGGGCCGGCCCGATTATTCTCACGATGTTTGTTGCGACAATAGGTATTTTGATGCTGGCGCAGTTTGTCGTTTACGCATAAAGATCCTTGCAACGGCAATTTGAATAACGGAACGTAAAAAACTAAATCGAAACTCTAAAACAATTCCAAAAACTTCGACAAAAATAAAAGCACCCAAACTCTTGGGTGCTTTTTTTGTAATGTTTTTTATTACTATGATTTATTGTTGTTTTTTTGGCGGCATAATTAAAATTTGACACCAAAGTTAAAACCTTGTTTTTTGCCAAGGTCGGCGCGGGATTTTTTGTCAACGTACTCCACGCATTTGCGGAAAGTGTCGATTTGTTCCCACATCATTTGATAATTTACCTTGTCGATATATCCGTTCGGCGCGACGTTGCAAAGGTAATCGGGGCCGGGGCAAAGCGAAATGGACGGTATGCCCTTTTTGTAGATAGGCTGTCCTTCGCCGAAGTGCACCATGTTCTTCGGGCGTAGCGTGAGCGTTTTTGTCTGCTTTCTATCCTTACACTGCTCGATGTATAAGTCCGACATCAACTCGTTTGAAGTGTACACAAGTTCGGGGTCCACGTCGTCACGTTTGACATAACTCTTTTTGTCATCGCTGTCGCCCCAGGCTTGACAACCTAGGTGTTCCATAGTGAAACCTGCAACGGCTTCCCATCCGCCCTCTTTGCCTGCCCAAAATTCAGGGTGAGCGTTCAAAAATCTTGTGGTGGCCTGGTTGAGCGCATTGCCGAACTGGTGAAGTTGGAAATGCCCCGTTACAAACGAAAATACGATATTCTTTTCTCTTTCTTCCAAAGGCTTTTCCGCAAAATATTTAGCAAGACTCAAACTGCCTATTGCGGCGTTTTCTTCAAAAG
>CAYJCS010000012.1:0-16348 GCA_964368715.1 uncultured Bacteroidaceae bacterium
AGAAAGAAAAAAAATAGAAGACAATTTAAAAGTCCTGAGTTATTTACTTATGGGTTTGTAAAGTTTGCCTTGAGGCTAATAGCACCCATTTTTTTAAGGTTGAAGATTGAAAGAGATCCCTCAATTCGACATCTTAAGGGGCCAATTGTTGCAATCTGTACTCATAGTTGTGTGATGGATGTGGCTTTTAGTATTTTATCCATTAATAATCGTCGCCTAAATGTTATTTGCGGGCGGGATGTATTGAGTTGGAAATGGCTGGATTTTTTAAGAAAGGGTCTTAGAATGATCCCTATTAACCAATATGAAATGGATCTAACAAGTATCAAGGATATAAAAAAAGCTATTGATGATGGTTGTTCTATTTCTTTGTTTCCCGAAGGAAAAATATCTTTGGATGGAAGAAATCTTCATTATCTAACCCCAAGCACAGCAAAATTAATGAAATTTTTTGGTGCAAATATTGTTTTTTCACATAGTTATGGAGGGTTTAGTTCAAGACCAAGGTGGCATCATGGATTTAAGAAAGGGAAAGTAATTTATAAAAGTGAGGTTTTGTACACTAAGGAGGAACTAGCGGAGGTATCATGCCAAGAATTGTACGAAAAATTAAAAGAAAAATTCAATTTTAATGATAATTTATTCCAAATCGAGAACAACTTAAGATACCGTTCAAAATCACCGGCTAAGGGTTTAGAATACTTGTTGTATAAATGTCCTAAATGTGGCGCAGAATACGAAATGAAAAATGATGGGTGGTCATTAACTTGTAAGGTATGCGAGAACAAAGTGAATTACGATGAATACGGACACATATTCCCAAATTCTGAGAAAGATAAAGCCTTTGATAGAGTGGATATTTGGTATGATTTTGAAAAAGAATCAGTTAGAAAAGAGTTGCTTAAACAAGATATGGAACTTCGAAAAGATGTAGAATGGAAAGTATTAAATTATCAAACCGCAGAATATGAACCTGCTGGCGAGGGGGTATGTTTTGTAAATCACAATTATATTGGCTTTGAGGGGATGGATTTGGAAGGGAAAAAAGTGTCAATAAAGTATCCAATGAATACGCTTTACACGATAATTATCAAGAATGAAGAAGGCGTAGATTTGACAATTGATCATGTAGTACATCGTTTTTATTTTAAAGAGAAAAAATATAGTGTTAAATATAACCTCATCGTAGAGGAAAATTTTAGAATGATTAATAATCTTTAAAATAAGTTTTTTGCTGAGTTTTTATTTACAATTTTCAGTGAAGCTACTAATTATATTTGGATTCAGTTCTTTTTAAAAAATGAAAAATTTTTAAAACTAAGTACAGATTTAATCTATTTTTTGCCAAAGTGAGATAAGTCAAATCTATAGTTGCTTGATTGATAGTGAAGTTTCGATAAACCTTAAAGGGATAAGATTTCATAATACAAACTTTCTTTATTTGGTTAAAGATCTTGTTCTAGTCAATTTTTAAATGGCAAAAGAATGGTCAAAGGTCTCGTCCTAGTCGATTTTTAAATGGCAAAAGAATGGTTAAAGGTCTCTATCCCATTTTTTTGCTAAGGCATCTATCTCATCGATTAGTTTACGTAGTTCTCGGTTTTCTAGACCTTCATTCTTCTTAACGACATCGTTGAGATTCTCGATAGAGTCCAGGAGTTTTCCGTATACTCCGTTAATTCGATAAATCCCTTTTGGCCTTTTTCGGTCGGTACGTCGCTTAATTCCTTTATTTCCTTCAAATATACATTCGTTTGAAGATAGATTCCATATAGCCCCATTATAAGGCGCTATGGCAGAAAGGCCTTGACCATTTGATAGATTTTCTGCAAACTCTTCGGCAACATCTTCATTCCCATGGGTTACGAAGATTCGAACAGGCTTGGGATAAAATGATTTTGCCCATTCATATAAGTCATCCATGTCTGCATGAGAACTCGTTCCTTTCATTTCACAAATCTCTGAATTAATAGGGACTTCTTCGTTAAATATCTTAACTGATTTTGCTCCATCAAGGATAGTTCTTCCTAGAGTTCCTGGAACCTGGAATCCAACAAAAACGATAGTGTTGTTTATTCCTGGGAGGTTGCTTTTAAGGTGGTGACGAATCCTTCCCGCTTCACACATCCCAGACGCAGCTATTATTACCTTGTGACCAGTATCGGACGTAATTTGTTTGCTATCATCAGAAGTTAGACTCATTTTTAGATTTTTAAATTCCAAAGGGTTTATACGATTGGCTATTAGATTTTGAGTTTCTTCGTCAAAGTATTCTTTATTACTATTCTTAAAGATAGTTGTTGCTTCAATTGCCAGAGGACTATCTACGTAGACTTTAAAGTTTTTATAGGGAGAAATTTGTGGGTCGGATTTCACTAATCTAAGAAAATAAAGAAGTTCCTGCATCCTTCCAATCGCAAAAGATGGGATTACGACATTTCCGTTTCTTGCAAAAGTTCTTTTAAGTATTCTAATGAGTTGTTCTTTGTAATTGTTTGTTTCGCGGTGTTTTTGGTTGCCATAAGTGCTTTCCATAACAACATAATCGGCATCTTTTAAAAGGGTTGGATCCTTAATTATAGGTTTATTTTTATTTCCTATGTCCCCAGAAAACACAATTTTTTTTGATATCCCATCTTCTATTGCTTCAATCTCAATGCTGGCAGAGCCCAACAAGTGCCCAGCATCATAGAAAACTGCATTAATATTCTCAGATATGGGGATTTTTTTGTTGTAATCACATGGGGAAAAATGTTTTTCAACTCCTAGAACATCTTCTTCTGAGTACATAGGAGTATAGTATGAGGCTGAGTTTTTATTAATCTTCTTATTTCTCCATTCAGCCTCCATTTCTTGTATATGAGCACTGTCAAGTAACATAATGTGACATAAATCTTTTGAGGCATGTGTAGTAAAAATTTGTCCCCTGAAACCGTTTCTGTAAAGAAGAGGTAGCAGTCCCGAATGGTCGATGTGAGCATGGGTTAATAGAACGAAATCAACTTCGTTTGCGGGTACGGCTAGCTCTTGATTATCGTAGAGGTCAGGCCCTTGTTCCATTCCACAATCAATTAGAATTTTTGTGCTGTTTATTTCAAGGAAATAGCAACTTCCAGTTACTTCTCTTGCTGCTCCTAAAAAGGTTAATCTCATACTCGCTCCAATTTTTAGATTATACAAATTATAGCATAAAGACTTTATATGTAAAGATTTAGTATTATCGCTATTTTTTAGGTAGAGGGAGGAGATGAAAAAATATTTATAAACCATATGTTTGAAGAATAATTGCAATAAGTATATAATTCAAATATCAAATAAAGAGAGGAAAAGAATGAATTCATTTTCTTATTATGTAGCGGAAGATTTTTTAAAAAGAGAAATTAACTGTTTTGATTTTAATGTTCCTACAATTATTGACCAGATAAAAGAAGAGGATTTTTCATCCATAAAAAGTAAAATAATAAGATGTTTTTCTGGAAACGTAGAATGTACAGTATTGGATGAAAGAGGAAATCCTACCGAAGTAAGGGCCAGAGAATTAGGATACAAGGAGCGTTTTATTATAAAGGCTTCAAATTTTCTGTCTAGGGATTATTATTCATTTGGTGATTTATTAGAAATAATTAGAAAATTAAGAGATCCGGATGGTTGTCCATGGGATCGAGTACAAACGCATAATTCTATTAAGAACAACGCTATAGAAGAGGCTTATGAATTGGCTGAAGCTATTGATTTAGATGATACAGAAAAATTAATTGAAGAAAGTGGAGATGTGTTACTTCAAGGTCTTTTCCACGCTGTAATAGCCGAAGATTCAAGAAGATTCAATGCTAATGATTTAATAAATGGCTTATGCCACAAACTAGTTAGTAGACATACCCACGTATTCGGAGAACAAAAAGCCCCAGATGCTCATGAGGCATTAAAAAGTTGGGAAAAAGCCAAGTCTAAAGAGAAGAATCAGAATGAATTGATAGATAAAATCAATAGTGTACCCGTTACCTTCGGGGCTTTAATGCGGGCATTTAAGGTTCAAAAAATTATTAAGAAGACTGGTTTTGATTTCCCAAATCCAGATAGCGCAAAACAAAAAATTACTGAGGAATTGTTAGAGCTTGATTTAGCTGAATTCGAGAAAGAAAAAGAATGGGAAGGAGGAGATCTGCTTTTTGCTGTGATCAACTACCTTAGAATGCTGGGAATAGATCCGGAAACATCCCTTAATGCAACAACAAATAGATTTATTAATAGATTTTTATATGTCGAAAAAAAGTCAAAGGAACTTGGGTTTGAACTATCTTCAAATAATATGGATTTAATGGAAAAGTATTATCAAGAGTCCAAAGAACACGAGGATAGTACTTGGAATAATAAGAAAGAACAAAATTAATGGTAGTTTTTTATAAAGCAGTTCTTTGAATAAATGCTTGGAATAGTAAGAGTAAATAGAATTAATGGAAGTTTTTACAAAGCAGTTATTTGAGCAAAACACTTGGAATAATAAGAAAGAACAGAATTAAGGGAAGTTTTTTATAAAGCAGTTCTTTGAATAAATGCTTGAAATAGTAAGAGAAAATAGAATTAATGAGATTTTTCTTGAATAATTCTCATGTCACTCGCTTTTCAGTGTGAGGCAATACAAGATACATGAAAATAGCAAAATACGAGTTAAATTCACCGTTTATACTGCCTGCAATCGCAGGCTTTAGTGATATGCCGATGCGGGAATTATGCTATAGGTATGGTGCTGGAATATGTTTTACCGAGATGATTTCTGCTAAGGGGCTAGTTTATGGTAGCGATAATTCAGGGTTAATGCTGGCCACAGGCGAAAAGGAAAAGATAAAAGCTATACAACTTTTCGGAAGCGATCCAAGTTTTTTTGAAAGAGCTATTACTGATGAAAGATTAAAAAAATTTGATATCATTGACATCAATATGGGGTGCCCAGTTCCAAAAATAGTGAAAAACGGGGAGGGTTCTGCTTTGATGAACAATCCTCAGTTGGCTTATAATATAATCAAAACTTCAGTGGAGGCTGCACAAGGAAGGCCCGTAACAGTAAAGATGCGGGCAGGTTTTAGTTTGGATAATATCAATGCTAGTATAATAGCGGAATTAGCCGAAAAAGCAGGGGCATCCGGTCTTATTGTACATGGAAGAGTTCGTGAACAATACTATGGGGGTGATATACTTTTCTCAGCTATTAGAGATGTAAAAAATAGTGTGGGCATACCAGTCTTTGGAAATGGAAATGTTCATGATATAAAAACCGCATCGGATATGTTCGAGAAGACTAGATGTGATGGTATCGCAATAGCTAGAGCTGCAATAGGAAACCCTTTTATTTTCGCCGAACTTACTGGACAAACCTCAGAAAAAGACATATCTAGGACTATAAAAGAACATTTTGAAGGATTATTATCATACCTTCCCGAACAGGTAGCAGTTAATAATTTTAAAAAACATTTTATTTCTTACGTGAAGGGGTACAAGGGATCAAAGAATATTAAAAATTTAATTACTGCATCTTGTTCAAAAGAGGATGTAGCGAACATAATATCGAAATTTGAGTTGCTAAAATAAGGACATTATTAGCAAATTAAAGTAACTTGATTAATATCTTAATCCACTTTCTTGGCGTATTTTTTATTTTTTCAAATAAGAATAAAGAAGAATGACAAATTAGCGTAATTTAACTTAAAGTCAAAAAAATAATTTTTTCTGGAGTCATAAATATAATTAGAATGTCGAAAGTTGCACTTACTTTGAGACAAAATGTCGAATGTTGCACTTACCTTGAGACAAAATCCCGAATGTTGCACTTACTGTTGCACTTACTTTGAGAACTGACTATGTGGTGCTGATTATTATGGTTTCAATTGTTTTTCTTGCGTTTTGAGTATGGGTATGGTAATATAATTTTCGTTAATGCCGAAGTGGTGGAATGGCAGACGCGGCGGACTCAAAATCCGCTGTTGGCGACAACGTGCGGGTTCAAGTCCCGCCTTCGGCACCATAGACGGACGGCAAGACGGATACAAACGTTTTGTCGTTTTTCTTTGCCCTAAAGCCGCTTATATGCGGCTTTTTTGCTTTCTTTTGAGTTCTGTAAAGGTTTTTCATCATTTCCGCCCCTTTATGTTCGCCGTTTCACTTGCACTTTTTGCCTTTCGTGGTTTTAATGTTCTGTCCTCTGCCCCTTTTTGTTCGTGCCCTTTTTGTTCGCCGTGTTTTCGCAACTTGATTTCGCCGTTTGAATTTCAAAATAAATCAAACAATCAAGTTTAGCCCCTAAAATGACAAAAGCGGCGAGGTTTCCCCCGCCGCCCTTATCCTTATATTATATATTATGCGTCACGCCGCCTCCCGCAAATCCGCCCTTACCTCCGACCTGTCTTTCAGTACGAATATTATGTTGTCGCGGCTCTTAACAACCACGCTGTCTACGAGCCTTGCGAATATGTCCTTGTCGAACTCTGCCTGCGCCCCTGCGCTCCGCAAAAACTCGGCTACCACCTCTTGAAACGCTTTGCTCAATGTCACCGTGCTCCGTTGTTCCGCTATCCCGTCGCGCTCTATGAACAGCGCGTCGAGTTTCGCCATGACCTCGCGGCTCTCGGTGTTGTATCTTTCCGCGTCAATCTCTCGCCTGCCGCGCTGTTTGTTTAGTTCCAAAATCCGCGCCTGCAAAGTTTCAATCTGCCCGTCGATCTCTCGCTCCGCCTTTTTTCTGTTCTCCGATAATCTGTCACTTATCGACGAAAGCATACCCATATACTTATCCAACTTATCGGTATATTCTTGCGGCGGCTTGCACTGAAGTGCCATCAAAAACTCAAAGTGTGCGGATGTGCATTTGAAAATACTGTCAAAAAGAAGTTTCAAGTTTCTTAGGTCGTTCGGCTCTGTTTTATAAACAGCCAAGTATTCGTCTACTTGCTTGTGTGCCGCAAGTATCTTTCCTATGTAAATTGCATCAATCTCTGCTTGTGTCATTCCCATAGTTTTTTTGCTCCTCTTTGTTTCGGTCGTCAAACTTAATTCCTTTATCGGCACAAAAATTGTTAAAAGCCGCCTCTAAAATGAAACTCGGCGGTATTTTCCCGTTTTCCCAACGATTGACCGTTGTCATCGTGCACCCGAGTGCTTTTGCGAGTTGCTCCTGTGTCAATAAAAGTTTGGCTCTCGCCGCTTTTACTTTGTCTTTGAATTCCATTGTCTTACCTCACGCCTGCCTTTTATTGTTCTTGACTCAGTATTTGCCGAGCCAGTCCCTTTGCCGACGCAAACTCTGACTCGGCACTATTTATATCGCTCTTATATGCCTTTTGGCAATGCGGACACGAATATGTTGTTACTGTATATCTTATTGCCATGTTCCTCCTTCATTAGCCGTAAATTGTTCCGCTAACTGAATAAATACCGTCGTCCCAGTATTTTTCTATTGAACTAATTGAGTATGTCTGACTGCCCGATGCCTTATATCCCGATGGCTTGTAAAGTGTGACATAAATCTTGTATTCGCTCGGCGTTCCGTATGACGAACTAAACGACGAAATATCTAAGCCAATAGTTACGCTTATACTTAACGGATTGTTTGAAAGGAATTGATTCACTCCCGCTTTTGGCGTTATTGAGTAAGTATAATCAGCATAGTAGTATGTCGTATAACCTATGCTTGACGTCCTTACCGAGCACGATGAAGAAAGGTTGAAATATGTTGAAAAATTAGATGGGGTTAGCGTTATACCGTCCTGCGTCCACTTTGCGTAAAGTGTTGTATTCGTGCTTAGATTGTATGTTCTCGCACTTGTCATCGAAGCCGTATAGTATTGCGTACCCGCCCCGTTTGCGGACGAGTAATATCCGCCGAATGTATAGCCATTCCGCGTTGGTGCCGTGGCATAAGGCATTGCGTCACCGTATGTCGCCGTAACCGACGATGTGCCGCCCGACCCGCTTGCTTTGTTGAATGTAACCGTATATGTGCTTGCCGCTGACCCACCCGAACTACCACTACTTTGCAAAGTAAGTGTTGCTGAGCCCGATGCTCGTATTGTATATGTCATCGCTTTGTCTTGGTACGAACCCGCATAGTATGTTGTTCCGCTTGTTGCGTAGTATCGGAAATTCATGCCATCGCCGCTGTCATCGTCAAGCATTGTTCCTGCCGCATTATAGAGTATGGTATCGTTTGACCCGGTGCTATAAATGTAGCCGCTCGTCGAAACTCTAAACGCCACCCGTCCGCTTGCACCTGCCTTTACGCTTACCGACAGCGATGCACCACTCCTGCTTGAATATCCATCATCGTTCCTTGAAACCGCTATGGGTATGACCGTAGAGCAAAGCAGAATGATTGGGATTAGTATTATTGCCACGAGTGCTTTTTTGTTTTGAATTGCTACTGCTTTTTCTTTGTCGACAATCTTTTTACCGACAAAAAAGGCAACAAGGCTTGTTCCTGCCAAAATTAAAAAAGCAACGCCAAGCGCGGGGTTTCCCGTCGCGAAGCCTATTATCATAACTATTGCGCAAATTGCGGCTATTACACCGAAAGCGGGAACTCTATAATTGCCTTTTGACGAAGTGCCGCTCGTTCCGCTCGTGCTCTGCGATGTTGACTTCCACCCGCCAAGTGTCGAGCCTACTGTGCTTTTGGCGGTCGTTGCGGGTGTTGTCTTTTTAACTGCCGTCGTCGCCTTGTCACACTTAGCCACGTATGCTTTCGACTTGCTGTCACCGTAATTCGAGCCAGTATATACCGAAAGTTTGGAACTCAAAAAAGATTTGACTGTAAATCCTGCGCCCTCGATTTCCCAGTCGTTCGGCATCTCCATGAATATGTCTTTCATGAACTCGCCTTTGGGTGTAAGCCCTCCGTAACCGTAACCATATCTTTGCTCGGGCACGTGCTCTATTAAAGCGAATGCCGTAAAGCAAACCTGTTTCATTACGTTGAAAAACTTCTTTGTTTCGGGGTCAAGTATTGTAAGCGCGTAGTAATTCAATATGAACAGGTCAACAACCTGCGGTGTTGGTATTTCGCTCCCGATTTGACTTTTAATCGTAGAATAGAGCATATACTTCTGCTGTGACTGTATATCTGAAACAACGCTTTCGTAGCGTTCCTTGCGCGTTATCATTTGCATGAGTTCGCTTTGAAAGTCGGTTGCGGCGGCAATCATATTGTAAAAGACAATCCTGTCCTCTTTTTTTGGTATTGCAAGCGCAATCATTTGGCAAATCTCAAAAAGGTTGCTCGACAGATTCGTCTTGTTTTTTATCGCGCTTATGTAAGTTTTGTAATTATCAAACCAAGCCTCGCCGCTTGTTATTATTGCAACAAACGAACTAATCACGCCCCTATGCTCGCATTCGAGTGCGTTGTCGGTTATATATTGCAAATTCCTTTCCGCAACCGTCGCTGCGTCCGCTAAATCCTTGTATGCATATTTGCCTATATTCTCAAACGACAAAAATCCAAGTGTCACCGCCTCCAAGCAATCGCAAAGTTTTTTTGCATCCTCTTTTTTAAGATGCGCGGCTACTTTTGTAAAATTCTTGTTGATTAAAAAGCCGTGCTCGTCTGCCGCCTCGGTCAATCTGCCTGCAAAGTATTTATATGACGTGTAAAATGTCTTGTCCTTGAAAATTGCCGCCCCGAGTCCGCTTATAAACTCAAGCCCTCGTTCAAATAAAGCCTCGTTGTCTATCCTTGTAACAAGTGTGTCAATTAACGTCGCGGACGAGTCGCCAAAAACTCGCAAAAATCTTTCGCGTAGTTGCTCATCGGAAACGGCTTTTATAACTCGGTGCAACGAGTTTGTGTTCTTTATGTCCATTTCGTTTACTATGGACTTTATCGCGTTTTCAAGTTCGCTCCACAACGTCTCCAAAACTGCCCTATATATTTCCCCGTTTTGGTCTGCGTGGCAAAACTTAAAACCGTCCGCGTTGCTTTCGTTTAGTGCGTTTGTAATTAGATCGTCAAAAATCTTGCCGCTTAGTTTTATTTTAGAAACCGCGTCGCTAAAATTTCGCACGATATACAAAAGCGCAACGTACTTGCGTATCGGTGTTATTTCCTTATCTGCAATTTTTATATCGTCAAGGTAATCCTCTATCGTATATACAGATCCGTCCACCGCCGTGGTGAACAACTCCTCTGCATACAATTGTTTTTCGTCGTTTAGCGTTTTTATATAAAGTGGTAAGTTTTTGCGGAGTTCGGGCTGTGATTGAAACTGCCGCATCAAGTCGGCTTTGCTTGTTACCGAAAGTCCAAAACGCTCGAACAAGCTCTGTTTCTTAAATTCAATTACCATTCAGCTTGCCCTCCTCTGTTCTCGTCGGTCTATTGTTTATTACGGCTATTTTTGCCTTTTGCAAAATTAATGCGTGATAGTGTATTTCGGGTTGAAAAACCTTGACAATTAAATCGTCGGGTTGTCGCCTGTCTTTTATTTCCTCTATGCCGCCGAACATCTTTTTATGCTCGTTAGGCAGTTTTGAAAAATTGCCGCCTAAAAAATCAACAACCGAAATTTCGCGCCGCGCTAAATATACTAAAAAAATGCTATCGTAAAAGAAATCGAATTCCCTTTTCTCTTGCTGTTTAGACGCTTTTCTTTGCCCGCTGTGCCTCATTTGGTAAAGCGCATTTATCGTTTCAATTAGGGCTTGCGCATTGTTAAAGTTCTCTTTTTGCCTCGCTCCTATTACTGCAAGCGGATGTTTTGTTTGCTTGCCATTGAAAGCCTCTTTCGCATTAAAATCGTCAAGCGTGACTTGGTCGGGCGTATCAAGCAATTTGTCCGCCCAACGGTCGCTCTCTTGGCGGATGTGTTCCTCGACTTTACGCTCAAAGTCCTTGTCTTGCAATTTATATAAAATATATAGCCTTAGCCTTAATGCATCCCTGTCCTTTTGATAGTATTCTAAAAACTGCGTTATGTTTTCGAGTGCTGATATATATTGCTCGCTTTTTACGCAAGCCAAAGCCTCGGTGTATTTATTCCACCGTAAAAAAAGCAAAGCTTCGTGCGCTATTAAATCGTATTTGCAACGGCGGCACTCTGTTGAATTTATCGCGTTATCCGCTCCGCACAAGGGGCAAGAATAAACGGAGTAATCGGTTTCCTTTTGCGCCATTTGCGTATATAGAAAATCGTATTGCCCCATTAGTCTTTGCTAACCCTCCCTTTGAATTGGTCTAACTTGCCCTTAATTTCTTTAACGCCCGTTTGCTCCAAAAGAGCAAAAAGTCTATTGGTTTGAGCCATTATTCTTGCGGACATATCTTTTGCATCCGCATTCGTCATGTTATCTTTTAGGTTTAGCGTGTTCAAAAATAATTGTACCGACTCCGCCTCTTTCTTTATCTGCCCGCGCAAATACGAGTCGGAAATCGATGCCGACAATCTTTCCGCGTCTTGTATTATATTAAGTGTTTGCTGTAGCATAATCGCAAGTAGTAACTTCGGTTGTGAGGTTATCTTTAGTGCGCTGCGCATTCCTTTTAGGTTTTCGTACCGCTCTTTTGCTTGCATAATGTCCTTTCGCGCCAACGCTCTTTTGCCGAAGTAAACCTCATCGTCTATTTTTGAAACGTTAAAATTTTCTTGTCCTGCGGCAAGTGCCTTTAATTCCTCTCCGATTGCGTCAAAATCCGCCTCCGTCAAATCGGATATCTCTCTCGGCATCTCACTAACAAGCGTTTCGTATTTGCCTAAAACGTCCGTATAATGACTTGTTTCGTTGTTGTTTCGCGCCTCATCGAGTTCGCGCTCGATGTTTTCTTGTCGTTCTACGAAGCCGTCCTTTTCCTTGTCGGCTTTCACGTTGCTTAGTCTATCGTAGAAGTTGTCCCTTACCATGTCGGGCGTTATACCTATGTCTACTACTTCGCTACGAATTACTTCCCCTTTCAAAGGCTTATTATTAAGCGCAACCTGCAAATCAATTTTTCCTAAAATGTCGATGTTCGTCGTTACCGTTATCCTGCTACCGATTGGTGTTCCATCGGGCACGTTTATTACAAACTTGAATATTTCACGATAACCCTCTTTTACGGGTAATACAATTTCCTCGCGGCTGTGCTCATTTATTTTGAAGTAATGTGTTGCGTTACAAGGCAACGCCTCGCCTTTACCTACCAACGGGAAATCCTCTATTTCCTGTCGCTCTAAATCCACGATTTCAATTCTTATTGTTTCATTTTGCACGGGTGTTGGCGCGATTAAATTCGTGCCATCAGCCTCAACTCCTGCACCGCTGACAGCTTGTCCGTTTTGATAGAACTTATATTCAAAGTCCATCGCAGTATCTATATCGACCGAAAACTCGCCCTTTTCGCTAACCGTAGTTTTTATCTCTTTGCCTCCCGCTATTATGCCGATTTCGTCAATCTTGCCGCTTATTACCTTGCCCGAAATGTTTAAGCCTCCGTCGTGCAAATACGGCGCGTTAACCTCGACCTTTATGTCAATTTCAGTATCCTCTAAAACCGTGCCTTGTGCGGCGGCAACTATGCCCGCGCCCAAACCTACGGCTAAGTCGGGTTCGTCTGTTACTATTTTCTTTATTTTACCCGTCTTTACAAACTGCTTTTCGAGTGCTTTAATTACGCACGGAATTTTACTCGACCCGCCGACTAAAAGTATTGCGTCAATCTCGCCGAGTGTTCTACCCGAAGCCGTAAAAGCCGCTAATGCCTTTTCGCACTCAGTGACTGTATCTATAATAATTTTATCCTTTATGAGTTCCTCGAACTTTTTGCGTGGGAAGTCCTCTATTACCAAGTCAACGCTCGAGTTATCCTTGAAAACGTCGTAGTAGTTAATCGTGAATGTTTCGCTCTGCGACAAATTCTTTTTAACATTTTCAGCGGCAAGCAAAAGTGCTTTGAACTTGTGCTCGTCCGCAGAATTTTTCAAATCGAGTTTTATATCGTATCCGAGTTCGTTGTTTAGCACCTCAATAAAATAGTGTGCAAGCAAACTATCGAAATTGTCCCCACCTAAAAAGTTGTTGCCTGCCGTCGCCAGAACAACGGGTATGCTGTCTATCTTTTCTATAATTGAAACGTCGAATGTTCCGCCGCCTAAGTCGTAGACCATGAACACGCCGTTTTGTATGTTGTTTTTAACCGTGTAGTTTATTGCCGCCGCTGTCGGCTCCTCTAAAAGCATGACAACTTCTAAACTTGCGAGTTCGCCTGCTTTCCGCGTTGCGTCCTTTTGCGCCACCGAAAAATATGCGGGCACAGTTATTACGATTCTATCGTAAACCGTATCTTTGGGCACGTCCGCCTGTGCATTCAAAAGCCCTGCGCAAAACCTTATTATCTCGGCGGATATTTCCTCGGGTTTATACTCTACGTCGCCAAGCGTGAGCACAATATCTTTGCCCATCTGCCGCTTAACCGACCGTAACTTTTCAAGCCCAACGTTATTCTTTGCCGCCGCTCCGACTAAAAAGGTGGTGCCCCTTTTTCCGACAATCGACGGAATACCTTTTTGCTTTGCGTCCTCCGCGCAAAAACTACGACCGTTTCTAAAAACTGAAACCGTGCTGTTTGTCGTGCCCAAATCTAAGCCAAATGTTTTATGTATTCTCATACCCGTGCTGTTCCTCCTACTTTGTTTTGTTGTTTGTTTTGTTTCTGTCGTTGAAGTTTTTTTCTTTTCTGTATTTAGCGGAATTAGAATGCGCACATCCTCAATGTCGACCTTTGTGTTCGCCGCATCTGCGTCCTCGGCTGATAATATTTCATATCGTTGAATTTGTGGATTTACTGGATTAATGTGAAAACCTTTCGGAAGTCTTATTTGCTGTCTGCCGAAAGGCAATCCTTTATATCCGTTGAAGAAAAAACTTATTTTTTTGAGGCTGTAATCTTTTCCTATAATATAAGTATCATATATGTCAACCATATTTATTGAGCCCCGACGCTCAAGGTGTCCGCGCATTCCGTATGCCTTGTTATGCGCAACAATTACCTCTTTGTCGTCGCCCTCCAAAGCGGGTATGATTTCCATCGCCATTTGCGCGTCCAAGCAAACTTGGCTTTCTTTTATATTTATTGCGCCCATTGGCTTGTCGGGATTGAACCCTGTCCCGTTCCTTTGTTCCGTATCTTTTTCTATGTCGTCCAATTTTGAAATTACGTGTGTTATAAAATCCGTGTAAGGTGCATTCAATTGTACGCATTGAGTTTTTAGTCCGCGCAAAAAATGATATGCCGCTTTTATATATTCACCTAAGTAAACGTATATCGTACCGAGAGCAACTTGCGCCATGCCGATTGAATTCAACCACGACATGAAGTGTTCGTTGTCGTTCGTCTTTTCGCCGGGCGGTGTTGCTTTCTCTAACACCGCAATTAACGGCTCAACCATCCCTTTGGCTTTTTCGAGGTTAACCTCTGCGCCGAACGTTCCGAAAGTGTAAGCGAGTGCAACGCGGAGCGTATGATACAGCGTTACCTGTCCGCCGTTAGCCAATGCCTCGACTGTCGCCTCGTATTCGTTCTTGCCAAAGTTGCGGTCGACAAAAAAACCGCCACCAAAAATGCCGTCCTTTTGTTCTTTCGCAAACTGCATCTCGTCCATGACGAAATCGTCGCCGAATATGCTTGCGCCGAGTGAATTATTATCTTTCACGTGCTCCTCCTGTGTTACTCGTTTCATAGAGTTGTGTACTCTAAGTCATAAGATGTAATATAAAGTCAATTTTATACTCAAAAACACAAATTTTCAATCTTTTTCGCTCTTTTAGACAAGTTCACCCAGGAAAATCACTCGAATTGTTAGCGTTTCTTGCGTCCCATAACCGAGTAAGCGGGCTTTCTTCCGTTTCTCGGTTTCAAAATTTCATAGAGTACACAACTCTATGAGAGTGCGCTCGAAAACAAAAATGTATCCGTGCGCTTGTATAGCGCATTTAATTTATCCATAAGCCTGCGCTTTTGCTCAAAAAGTGAGTGTGCGTATCGGTTGACCGTAATCATTGTGTTTGCGTGTCCGAGTATCTCGCTGACCGTCTTAACATCTGCACCCGCCTCAATTGCCCTTGTTGCGAAAGTGTGCCACAATGTGTGAAAACTGACGTATTCTATCCCTGTTACTTTTAGTAGTTTTGTATAAACGATTTGCATCATGCGCGGCTCAACCGCTTTGCCGTTTTTCATTGAAATAACATAGTCGCTTTTGCTTGCCTTTTTTATCTCTTTTAACACTTGGCAAAGGAACGGCGGCAACGGTATTGTCCTCCGCGACTTTTTCGTTTTGGGTGCCGTCTCGATTAGCGTCGTCTTTTTAACTCCGCCGTCGTATGTTATGACCCTGTTAAGCGAATTTTTTATGTCGATTGTCCGTTCCGAAAAGTTTATACTGTCCCATTTCAGTCCGCAAAGTTCGCCTATCCGAAGCCCCGTATAAAGGCAAATCAAAACGCCGTAGTCTCTTACATCGCCGCTTGCCGCAATCGTCTTTTCAAGCCGCCGTTGGTCGCTCTTGTCAAGAACGGTTATTTCCTTTTCCTCTAATCTTGGTAATCGTATTTTGTCGCACGGGTTTTTGATTATATATTCGTAGTCAACCGCAACTTTCAACGCGCCCCGCAGCATGAGCATTATTGACCGTATCGTCTTGCTTGCAAGCCCCTTTGTCGTCAATGCCGTAATTACGCCCTGCAACCGCTCCGCCCTCAAATCCGCGAGCGCATCTCCGCCGATTTGCCCCTGCAAATGATTGACTATATAGCCCCTGTATGCCATATATGTGCTTTGCCTTACACTCCCGCGCACCACTTGTTCGAGCCAGTAATTCAAAAACTCGCCCGCTGTCCTGTTTTGCATAAAATATGCCTCCTTTGGTAAACTGCTTATATTTTAGCTGTTTATCGGGGAGGGACAGTATCAAAATGCACCCATAAAGTCAAGGGCGAGGTTGTTTTTTCAAAAATGGAAATATGAGTCTTTATAATTATACGTTCAACTTATGAACTCGTTATAAACAAATCCGCTCATTCATAAAAACTTACAATTACCCGCGAGGTTCGCTTCACGGTCGCTCGCTCTCTTTTCGCTGTATGTTTTTCCGTAAAATGAAATAGACCCGACAGGCGCGAAACGGTGCCGTCAGGTCTGCTGAATATCGTATTTATGGGGTTGTTTTGAATTATGTCGCCAAATCAAAAGGTCGTCAACCCACTTTTTGTCCCCTTTTTGTTCGCCGCCCCTTTATGTTCGCCGCGACTTTCGACTGAATTGCTTTTCGTACTTTCCGACACTTTTTGTTCGCCATTCTCAAGAAAATATCGATCTTATGAGTCGATATTT
>CAYJCS010000013.1:0-16284 GCA_964368715.1 uncultured Bacteroidaceae bacterium
GCAACAATCTGCTCAGAGTATTTGTCGGTTGCCGACGCGCTGTTTTCAATTGCGTCAAATTCTTCGGATTTGACTTTTGAACTCATAGTGACGTTGTCAAACAAAACCACGCCGCTTGAGAATTCGTCCGCCGCTGCGCCAAGATCGCCGGAGATGACTTTGTCATAGCCTATTGAGAGTTTGAGTTTTAACGATACACTGTTAAGACCGACTTCCACAAAGAAGGAATATTTTGTCCAATCCTGGGCGCCCGTTGTCTTGACAACGTAATTTGCGCTTTGTCCGAAGTAAACGATGCCGCTTGTTTCGCCTGTCAGATAAATTCCGAATGTTGCAGCATCCAAAGTTTTTACCCAGACGTCGATAACGTAGTTTTTGCCGGAAGAGAGCGAGAAACTGTCGGATGTGAAAGCGCGGTAATATTTTTTGCCGTTAAGTCCGGCTAGGGCAAGCATGCTGGGGCCGCCGATGCGCTCGTAATTGTTGAGATATCCTTCCGCATTCGCATCGCCGTAGAGGTTGCCAAACGCCGAATCATAAGCACTGCCGAAGAGGGCGTTTATTTGCGCGCTCTTGACAAATTTCAAACCGTTATTAGGGTCGGCATCCATTTTGATTATGCCCGCGACAAGGTTGTTGTCGTCGATATAATCTTTGTCGTAGTACACCGTGGTGTCTTCTTCATTGTCGCCCAAGGGCGCGTAGGTGGAGTCGTTTAATGACCAGTTGAGCGGTACGCCGACTTCCGTGCCCAGTTGTCCTGCGGGAGCAGAAGTGGTGAGACCTTCGGTGTTTTTATAATCGAAATTGTCAAATCCGCCGTTACTGAACGAGTAACTTGCAGAGGTGGACAAATTTATGGATTTTACATATGTGCTCGTTGCCGCTTTATTATAATCGTTGAATGTTATTGCGGACATGTTCATATTGGAGATAAATGCCGTGCCTGAGGCTAGGGTTGCAGAACTCCAACGCGTGCCGCTTCCGAAGGTGAATCCGAGCTTAAGGAGAGTGTCTTCTTCATTTGCGCCGCGCAAGTAGAAAGTGTATTCTCTCCATTCGCTTGGTTTGTCTTCATCTGTATGGTCGGTTGTGTTGATAAGAGTGAATGATGATTTTTCTGCGTCTTCGTCATCATAAAGATAAACGTTGAGTCCTGACGTACTCTTGATGTCGGCGGTGTAAATCCACATGGAAATGCGGTAGAAACTGCCGGATGCAATTGTGAACAAATCAGTTTCAAACTCATAAAAGCTGTCTTTATCGGAGTTTATCATCAACGCCTTTTTGGTGAGAACTTCGTAGGGCAGTCCCGGATAATCGACGCCTAGAGCGGTGAGATTTGCTTTTGCCGTTTCGTCATCGGTTAAGTCTACGATGCCTGCCTTTAAAAAGTCGGGGGAGATAAAGGGTAGATTTTTGTCGTCTTGGTCCACACTCACGCTGAAGCCTGCGGGCATGCCAAGCGTTCCTGTATCGTATGCGTCTGCGTTAGCGCCGCTGGCAAAATCTGCGGAAATTGAGGTGCTGTTGAGGAAAATATTGTCGGTGTAAAGGCTGACTTTCACAAATTTTTCCGTCGCAAATGCGGATACGCCGTCTTTGTCGGCGTTTTTCATTTCAACGGCAGTCGCACCGCCGCCTGCGTTTGCAAATTCGTTGTTGCTCAGTTCCTCAAGATTGACCTCGTCAAAGAACACCCAACCTGTTGAGAACGTGCCGTTTGCTTGATATGTGGTGCTGTTTGTGCCGCCGGAAGAGGTAGACGTATATGAAGTATAACTTATCGCGTTGTTCCCGCTCGTGCCGCCGGTTCCAAGCCAGAAGGCCATATTGTATGAGGTGTTGTAATATTGATTGCCTTGGATATAGAAAGTGTAGGTTTCCCAGCCGCCGTTTGAAAGTCCGCCTTCGGCGTAAAGTCCGGTGACGGGCTGGTCGTTGCTCTTGTTTTCGGAAATGCCTTTAATGGATATATCCTTGCCTTCGCCCGAAAGAATCAACGTTACGCCGGCGCCGTGTACGTCAAAAGTATAAACGTCCACGGAAACCGCATAATTTTTGCCCTTTTCGATAACGATGGATTTTGAAGAACTCAAACCTTGCGCTGTCATAAGTTGTTGTGACATCATGTAGACGTTTGTCCCAACGCGGTTGTCTCCGAAATTGGAAATTACAGACGCGACGTTTGCGGCATCAAGTCTGGTATAGGGACTGACGTAGGTTTTTGTGCCTGAAAGGTTTTGGACAAATGTATGCGAATAAGTTTTATAATTATCGTTAAACTTGCTCACGTCAATGACGCCGTTACGGTTGGTCGTGCTTGACGGCGCGGCATCGGTTTTGCCCGAGTTGCCGATTGTGAGAGTCCAGTTTGCGGGCTTTCCGCTTGAGGACACGTCATTTGCCGCATGGTCAAACCTTCCGTTGGGAGTGAGCATGGTAACCGTTTGATTGACCGCACGGAATGCATCGTCGTCGGATGAACTACTGTCGTTTGCTTCATTATTTCTTGCTTGAGTATAGACGCCTTTTTCCACTTCGACCAGGTCCACGTTATCAAAAAACGCATAACCGGTTGTGAGTCCGGTTTCGTCAGAAGTGAATGCGGATGAAAATTTGCCAAGTCCGAGCTGAACATTCAGTGCAGTGGACGCGGCTGCGGCACTTTCAAAATATACCGTATACGTTTTCCATTCGCCTTTTGTGTCAATCGCGGCAAACTCCGCATAAGTGTTTGTCGAGACGTAAATTCTCGCGCCGGGTTTTGCTTCGGTCTTTTGAATGCCTTTGTCATCAAGGATGCCTGCGATGTCATTGGTTAAAACGTCAATCGACAATTTGTAATACTTTGATGCTTCCAAAGAAAATGACGCCGAAGTATAGCCGTAAGCGGTGGGACCGAAATCGTCCTCATCCGCGTCCTCAATTTGGGACTTTTTGGGCATATAAATCATAAGTGCGTTGTTGACAGCGCCCTCTTCGGAAGAATAGTGAGATTTGATTTTATCGTACAAAACGCTGCCGTTGTCCTTCCAGTTTGCGCGGTTTGCGGTGTAGAGAGCCTCTTCGAGGCTGATTGCACCTGCTATTACGCCGACGGGATAAGAACCTGAACTGTACATCATCGCACCCGTCCAATCGGTTATGGGGCGAGGGTAAGTTTCAGAAGCGGTAGAAATCACTTTGAAGTCGGAATTGGAGATGGCCAGACCTTCAGTTGGGTCGATTGTCACGGTTTCTTCCTGCTCTTCTTCGGGAGTCGGCTCTTCGTTGTTGCAGGCGAATAGCATACCCGTCGTCAGTATCATAAGAACGGTCATCATCAGTGCTAAAAGCGTCAATCTTTTCTTGTTCATACCAAACCTTTCACCTAGTGTGTATATTTTCACCTGCCCAACGGCAGTTATATGTTTGCCGTCGCGCACGGGTATTAAACAATAGGCTAAATTATTTTATAATAAAAACCTCTTTTTGGCAAACGCTTTTCATACTTTGCGAAAAATTAACAAAAATAACAATATGAGAAATTTTTCCATTCCCGCTTTGCCGCTCTCCCAAAATTATTTCAGAGTCGGCTTTGAAGGGACAAAGAAACGGGGAATGTTTAAACTGCTGATGACCGTTTGCGGATTTGTCACGGGTGCGGTCAACGGTGCATTTGGTTCAGGCGGGGGAATGCTTGCTGTGCCGGCTTTGTCATATGTGGGAGGCCTTTCAAAAAAGCAGTCACACGCCACCGCAATAGCTGTCATACTTCCACTTTGCGTTGTCGGGTCATCCGTTTATGCGACGGGCGGAGGGTATGATTATCCCATTTTTGCCCCCACTATAATAGGCGTTACGCTGGGCGGAATAATCGGTGCGGTGGCCTTAAAAAAAATCAGCAGCAAAGCGCTGGAACTATGTTTTTACGGTCTTATGATGCTTGCGGGATTAAAAATGCTGTTTGCATAATAACCGTTTTAACATATGCAAATCGTTGTATAAAATATAACTATAGCAAAATAAAATATATTTCGAGGTAAAGAATTGACTTGGCTTTGGTATGCGCTTTGCGGAGTTTTGGGCGGAGTTTTAGCCGGCATGGGCATGGGTGGCGGCACACTTACTATCCCGCTTCTCGTGCTTCTGCTTAACGCTGAACAGGGCACGGCGCAGTTCGTAAATTTGCTAGCCTTTTTGCCCGCCGGCGGCGCGGCGCTTATTATGCATTTGAAAAACAAATTGGTCAAAAGACACAACCTTGCTTTCATCTTGATTCCCGCTGTTTTGGCTGCCGCTTTGACTTCATATTTCGCACTTTCGGCTTCGGGCGGTATTCTGAAACAACTGTTCGGTGGCTTTTTGACGCTTCTGTCCGTCGGCTTTTTTATAACGGGTACGTTTAAGGAAAACTTATAAAAAAATCTAAATTTAGGGTATTTACTTTATCCCTCATATCCTTTATAATCGTATAAAGTGCGGCCGCGTAACCGCGCGTATGTGCATTACGCTCAAATAAAACTACGCGGCATATAAGGAGACAGAGCAAAATCATGAACAGAACATTTCGCCATGGCACACATCCGCCAGCGAATAAGCGCACGAAAGATGTTCCGCTCTCTGATTTTTCCGTCCCTGAAAAACTTTACGTAAGTTTGTCGCAGCACATCGGCGCTCCTGCAAAAGCGCTGGTGCAGGCAGGTGACTACGTAAAAGAGGGACAAAAAATCGGTGAGGCAGGAGGATTTGTATCCGCGCCTGTATTCGCGCCAGTGTCTGGCACAGTTAAGGGGATTGTCAAATTACCCACCGCAATCGGCGGTGAGGCTGATCACATTGAAATCGAGAATGATTTCGTTTATTCAAAAACTTTCTTCCCATCTTTGAAAAATCCGAACAAGGAAGAAGTGCTGGCACGAGTGAAAGAAGCCGGCATAGTTGGTATGGGCGGCGCAACGTTTCCAACACACGTGAAATTATCGCCGTCAAAACCAGTTGACACTTTGATTATTAACGCCGCAGAATGCGAGCCTTATATAACTTGCGATTATCGTCTACTTCTTGAATGCACGACCGAAGTAATAAAGGGTATTAAATATCTGATGACCGCTCTCGGAGTGAAAAAAGCGTATATCGGTGTTGAAGCAAACAAACCTGAAGCGATTGAAAAACTTGCTTTGGAGTGTCCGCCGGAAATTTCCGTGATGACACTGAAAACCAAGTACCCGCAAGGTGCGGAAAAGCAACTGATATACTCTGTAACTCGCAGAATAGTGCCAACCGGCGGACTGCCTGCGGATATAGGGTGTGTCGTGAGCAACGTACACACGGCTTATGCCGTTTGCCGAGCCGTGGAGCAAGGCGAGCCGCTGTATAAGCGCGCTATGACCGTTTCTGGCGGCGGCGTGGAAAAAACGGGAAACTTCTGGGTGCGCGGCGGAACGCTCTATTCTTATATTTATGAACAGTGCCGCGGCAATAAGAGCGAAGATGAAACCAAAAAGATCATAAGCGGCGGTCCTATGATGGGATTTGCACAAGCAAATAATAACTGCGCTTGCACCAAAGGAAGTTCATCGCTGTTATTTTTGACTGAAGATGAATTCAACGTGACTCTCCCGTCTCAGTGCATAAATTGCGGCAGATGCATAAACAACTGCCCGATGAACCTTATGCCCAGAGATATTGAGCACGCAACTGTAAAAAACGATTACGAAAAAGCCTTTAAATTGGGCGTTATGAATTGCATAGAGTGCGGCGTTTGCTCGTTCTCGTGTCCTGCAAAGCGTCCGCTTGTGCAAGCGTTCAAACTTGCAAAAAAAGAAATTAAAATAAGGGGGATTAAATGATGAGTAAATTTATCGTTTCAACGTCTCCCCACATCACTTCGGAAGACAGCACAAAAAAAATTATGCTGGACGTTATCATAGCAACAATTCCTATGATTATCGCGTCGGTGCTCATTTACGGTTTTTATCCGCTGTTTATGATTATCCTCAGTGTGGGCTCGGCGGTCTTTTGCGAGTGGGTGTTCAATCTGATCACAAAACGCGAGCAATCCGTGCAGGATTTGTCGGCGATAGTAACAGGCATAATTTTGGCACTAAATCTGCCTCCGGTCGTGCCTTTCTACGTTCCTATGGTCGGTTCGGCATTTGCAATTATTATTGTGAAAATGCTGTTCGGCGGCATAGGACGCAATTTTGCAAATCCCGCAATCGCCGCAAGAATATTCTTGCTGCTTTGCTGGACTACGGCAATGACGCAGTTTGTTTCTCCGATTGACCTTAGCAACGGATTGAACCTGTTCTCATATTTTGGCGATTCACTGGGAATTCTACCCGCAGCCGTGTCCACCGCGACTCCTCTTGCAGGTATAAAAGGTGCATTCGGCGCAGGATTGAACCCTGCCGAAGGACTTAGCGCACTTGATATGTTCCTAGGAAGAATCGGTGGAAGCGCAGGTGAAGTCAGCGCACTCGCGGTGCTCATCGGAGCGGCTTATCTTATGATACGCAGAGTTATCGACTGGCGTATTCCCGTTACATATCTTGCCTCGACCGTGGTGTTCACGGCGATATTCTTCGCAAACACCGACTACGTGGGCGAGTTTATATGGACGTATCTGCTCGGTGGCGGCTTGATGTTTGGCGCTTTCTTTATGGCAACCGACTATGCCACATCGCCAAAATCTCCAATCGGAGTTATATTCTACGGCATCGGGCTAGGCTTTTTGACCGTAGTGATAAGAAAATTCAGTTCTTATCCGGAAGGTGTTTCGTTTGCAATATTGATGATGAATATTGTGACGCCGTATCTTGATAAAATTATGCCCAAAGCCTTTGGCACACCAAGAAAGAATTTTGCCAAAGAGATTAAGGCAAAACAACTGGCGCACGCGGCTGAGAAAGCGGAAAAAGTTGCGGCGGAAGGAGGACAGGCTAATGGCTGATAACGAAAAAATCCTCCAAAGCGCAGAAAATGCCGAAGTTCAAGAAGGTCAAACCGAAAGCGTGCAAAATGAAACGTCTGCTCCCCAAAAGAGCAAATTATTTACACAGGACCTTATCAAGTGCATAGTGGTGCTTGCCGCAATAGCACTTGTCGCAGGTATCCTTTTGGGGGTTATGAACTGGTTGACTTATGTTGACCCCGACGAAACAATAATGAAAGAAGTAAACGCCGTGTATACCGACGCCGACAAAGTTGAAAAAGCCGAATCGGTGACGTGCAATTATGAAAGCGGCAGCGTAAACAGTCTGTTTGTCGCTTACAAAACGGAAGGCGAGAACAAAAACCTTGTAGGATATTGCTTCTATTCTGTGGGTAAGGGCGCAAAAGACGGCACACTCGAACTGCTTGTTTATATCGACGCAGAAGGAATCATTAAAGACGTCGTTGTCTATTCGCAAAATGAAACAGCAGGCTATTTCAAAAAAGTGGAAAGTGCCAACAAAGACAAGTACGTTGGTTTGGACGTCGATGATATCGATGAACTAATACTTAAGAGCAGTAAATTTAGCGGTCAACTAGCTCTCGGTGAAGTCACCGCCGTGTCGGGCGCGACTCGTACTTCGACAGGCTATCACAACGCAATCTGCGCTGCAGTCGATGCGTATAAAAACTGTAAGGAGGCGTAATTATGGCAAAGAATAATAAATTTCTGATCTTTTCAAACGGTATATTCGCCTCCAACCCGATATTTAGATTGGTACTTGGCATGTGCCCTACGCTGGCTATTTCTACAAGTGCGTTCAACGGTCTTGGAATGGGGCTTGCGGCAACTTTGGTTTTGGTGTGCTCCAACGCATTGGTGTCGTTGTTACGTAACGTAATACCCGACAAAGTTCGTATACCTTGTTTTGTTTTGATTATTGCAACTTTTGTCACTATGGTGGAAATGTTGTTAAGAAGGTTTATTCCCGCACTTTACAGTGCACTCGGGATTTATTTGCCGCTCATAGTCGTCAACTGTATCATATTGGCGCGCGCAGAGGCGTTTGCCAGCACTAACAAAATTGGCGACAGCATACTGGACGGACTCGGAATGGGCTTGGGCTTCACCCTCGCAATAACCGCACTCGGTGTGATTAGGGAACTTTTGGGCAACGGTTCGATTTTTATTGGCGAACTCGGTTCTTTAAGTTTCGGCGTTGAATTTATTCCGGATTTCTACAAAATGTCGTTTTTTATTTCAACTGCAGGCGGCTTTATGACGCTCGGCTTGGTTATGGCATTTATAAACTGGATCGTGGACAAGAAAGAACAAAAGAGAAAGTCGCTTTTAGAAGAGGCGGCTAGAGCAATCATCGCGGCAAAGGCTGACTATGAAACCGCAGAGGAGGTTGTGGCATGAGTTTCTTCCTATTAATTATCGGAGCAATATTTGTCAACAACTTCGTACTGGTGCAGTTCCTCGGGATTTGTCCTTTCCTCGGAGTATCCAAAAAGACTGATACGGCACTCGGCATGGGGCTTGCAGTCATTTTTGTTATGGGTATCGCGTCGATATTCACGTGGCTGATCCAAAAATTGTTGGTAGTCGCCGGCATTGAATATTTGCAAACAATCGCCTTTATCCTTGTGATTGCGGCGCTTGTTCAACTTGTCGAAATGATACTCAAGAAGTTTATGCCCGCACTTTATAACGCACTGGGCGTATATCTTCCTTTGATAACAACAAACTGCGCCGTTCTCGGCGTGGCCATTCTGAACGTTGATTCCTACGGTGTTGCAACAGGCTTGAGCCTTTTGCAGTCATTCCTAAACGGAGTTTTCAGCGGCGTGGGCTTTACCTTGGCCATATTGCTGCTTGCAGGAGTCAGAGAGAGAATGGATTTAGACTTGGTGCCGAAGCCTTTCAGAGGTTTCCCGATTACGCTGCTTGCCGCAAGCGTTATGGCAATGGCGTTCAACGCGTTTAGCGGTATGATATAGGAGGCGCGATATGGTTAATATTATTTTATCCGGAACAACCGTCAATCCTATGACAATCGCTTGGTCAGTTATTATTTTATTTGCGCTGGCATTCGTGTTCGGAGTTTTGCTAGCAGTCTGCGGCAAGAAATTCGCCGTCCACGAGGACGAGCGCATAGAACAGATTCAAAAGCATCTTTCCGGCGCAAACTGCGGCGGCTGCGGCTATGCCGGTTGCGCGGATTTTGCAAAGGCGATAGTAGAAGGCAAAGCCGACGTCAGTTCTTGCAGCGGAACGTCCGCAGAGGGCAAAAAGGCTATTGCAGAAATAATGGGCGTCAGCATCAGCGCAAGTGACACAAAACTTGTGGTGTGCTGCCGTGGCGGAAACAACGCTGCCGACAAATACGATTATATGGGCTACGGCGACTGCCGCAGTATGGAGCTTCTTGGTGGGGGACGTAAAGTCTGCAAATGGGGATGCCTTGGTATGGGCAGTTGCACCGACGTTTGTCCGGAACACGCAATAGACGTGCGCGACGGCGGCTTTGCCTACATTGACCATAAGAAGTGCATAGGGTGCGGCAAGTGCATCAAAGCCTGCCCGAAAATGCTCATCAAGCGTATACCCAAGGAAGCAAAAGTTTACGTTGCGTGCACAAACTGTATGCGCGGAGGCAAAGACGTCAAGGCTATGTGCAAAAACGGCTGTTTGGGCTGCGGACTATGCGCCAAAAACTGTCCGTCACACGCCATAGAAATGGTCAACAATTTGCCGGTTATCGATTATAGCAAATGCACCGGTTGCGGACTTTGCTCCGACAAATGCCCCGCAAAGTGCATTATATATTTGGAAGATTAAATAAGCTAAAATGGGGCGCAACCCCAGCAGGAGAATCACATATGGAAAAAATCGCGGTTATCGACCTTGGCTCCAACTCCGCAAGATTGGTGCTGGTCAACATTCTGGAGGGCGGCTATTTCGTTGTCTTTGACGAACTGAAAGAAACCGTACGCTTAGGACAAGATATGGACTGGGACGGATTTATCAAGCCTCAGCGAATTGCCCAAACCATAAAGACCCTCACTATGTTTAGACGTCTTTGCGATGCAAACCACGTGGACAAAATTTTTGCGTATGCTACCGCAGCGGTCAGGCGCGCCAAAAATCAAAAGAGTTTCCTCGACGAAGTCGCAATGACTTGCGGCATAAAGATTAAAGTGCTAACCGTCGAGGAACAAGCAATGCTCGTCTATCAGGGCGTAATCAACTCGATGGACATCCCCAAAGGACTCATTATGGAAATGGGCGGCGGTTCGACAAATCTCATTTATTACAACCGCCGCAATCTCATCCATTACGAGACTCTGCCTTTCGGTGCGGTTACTTTGACCGACCTGTTCAAAAACGACAGCGTTGAGCCGGAAGAACGCACCAGAAGGATTGAGGAATTTATCGGGGAGCAACTTGAAAAAATTCCTTGGCTAAACAGCATTGAACCTGATACTCATTTCGTGGGCGTCGGCGGCTCGTTTAGAAATTTGGGAAGAATAAGCCGCCTTATAAGAAAATACCCCTTCAATATGACGCACAACTACGAAGTGCCTATGTTGGAATTTGAGAGCATCTATTCCACCATACGCAAACTCGATTTGGACAACACAATGAAAATCAAAGGGCTGTCCAGCGGTCGTGCGGATATATTCCCAAGCGCCTTGGCCGTTATGAAAGCCGTGCTATCACGCTTCACTTTTGACAAGATAACCATAAGCGGTTGCGGCCTAAGAGAAGGCGCGATGTTCCGCTATGCGGTGCCAAGCGTCAATGAACGCCCGATAAGCGACGTACTGGGACACTCTTTGCACACGCAAATGGCATATTTTGACATAAACATAGAGCACGCGGAGCACGTCTACAATTTGTCAATGCAGCTGTTCAAGCAGTTGAAAGTCTTGCACAAGATGCCGAGAGTGTACGTCAGAGTGCTGAAAATCGCGGCACTGCTGCACGACAGCGGTATGCGCATAAAATATTACAACCATCAACTGCACTCAAGTTATATTATCCTAAACAGCAATCTCTACGGTGTGCCTCACAAGGATTTGGTGATTGCCGCTTTCGTGGCGTCGGGTCACCGTAAATCTTCGGAAATCAGCAAAGAAGAACTGGCAAAATACAGTTCGATGTTGACAATTGAAGACGTAGACGCTATAAGGAAATTGAGTGTTATATTAAGAATAGCCGAAAGTTTCGATCGAAGTCAAAGCGGCGTCATCAGGGGAATAGACTGCGACGTCTTGGGCGACAGCGTAATTGTCAAGACCGAAGCCGACGGCGACTGCTCGCTGGAAGTCAAGGACGCTCTTTCGGCGGCGGGAGATTTCAAGGCGGCGTATGGAAAGAATTTGGAAATTCTTTGAGCCGCCGGTTCTGGCTTCAGCGTCTCCGAGACGAAAAGAACTGCTGAATAATGTTTGCGAAAAATTTGAAATCGTAGTACCAAACACCGATGAAGACGTTTTCAAAGGCCTGCCGCCAAAGGAATTGGTGCTAAAAACGTCAAAAGCAAAATGTCTTGCAGCCATCGAAATCGACGGTTGCCGTGACAAAACCGTCATCAGTGCGGACACTGTGGTTTATCGCAAAAAGCTATATTCAAAGCCGTCGGATCTAATTAACGCCATTGAGATGCTGACGGAACTTAGCGGCAAGTGGCACTGCGTTTACACCGGTGTCACAGTGGCGGTGAAAGGACAAATTAAATTGAACTTCTGCGTTGTATCACCTGTTAAGTTGAAGTCGATGAGCGCGGAAGAAATTAAAAATTACGTTTATGAAAAAAAGCCTCTCGACAAAGCGGGGGCTTACGCAATACAAGAAGACGTTATGGTGCAATCTTTCTTAAACAGTTACACCAATATCGTCGGATTACCAATGGAAAAACTTTATAAAGAACTTAAGAAAATCGGAGTTATATATGGCTAGTATCGAACTTTCAATCGACCTCGGAAGCAAATTTATAACAATTTGCCAACGCGGTATAGGTCCTGTTTTAAGAGAGCCTGCGATTGCCGTTGCCGTAAAAGTGCGTGACCATTTTGAAATCCGCGAAGCCGGATTTAGGGCAGAGACCATTATGACCACTGCTCTTGGCGGTGCGAAAATAATAGCACCCGTCAGAGAAGGACTGATTGTCGACGACGAAATGTTCGTGCTGATGATGAAGCATTTTTTGAAAAAAATACTTCCTGCCACAATTTTCAAAACCAAAATAAAAGCGATTGTATCGATAACTTGCTCAATGACAAACAGCGACCGCCGTGCGGTTGAAAAGTGTTTTATAAAATCTGGCGTAAACGAAGTTACGATTGTTGAAAGTCCGCTTTCGCTTATCGCCTACACCGGCAGTATAGGAGGGTTGTTCGTAGATATCGGCGGAGGAAAAACGGAAATCGCCGCCGTTACAAACAGAGGAATTTCAAATGCCGTCGCAGTTAACATCGCAGGAGACGCGTTTAATAACGCGATAATTGACTTCATACAGATGAATTACGGTGTTAAACTCGGCGAATACACAGTGGAAAAAATGAAAAAGAGTGCGCTCTCGTTCTATCTCAACGACGAAGGGCAGTACGCGGCAAGCGGCAGCAGCCGCGACGGTGCGCCCAAAAATATCGTGGTTTCGGCAAGTGATATGCTAGAAGCCGTTCAGCCTCTCGTTGATGATTTAATAGAAGTGATTATGTCCGTACTTGGACAGGCGCCTCCGGAACTTGCCGCGGAAATACTTCGCAAAGGTATATTCCTTTCAGGCGGTTCAACTCATATACCGGGTCTCATAGAGTATATTGAACAGGCGTTGGAATTGCCTGTGACCGTTATGCCCGATGTCGAAAACTGCGTTGCGCTCGGCGGAACAAAGTTTTTTGAAGACAAGATACTCCTCGGAAATCTCTTGGGAGTGAAATTGGATTAACCATAACGGCCGACAAACCAGCCTGTTTTCGAAATCTGACAAAAAGGAGCGAAAACTATGTTTAATTCTTTGAAAAGTTCTTTTGTATTGAACAATGGAGTAAAGATTCCCTGTGTCGCCTACGGTACATACAAAACGCCGGACGGAGAGGTTTGTTCAGAGGGAGTGCGTTACGCGCTTGAATGCGGTTATCGCCACATAGACACAGCACAATTTTATAACAACGAAGAAGGCGTCGGCGAGGGTATTCGTCGCAGCGGGTTGAGTCGCGATCAGGTGTTTTTAACAACAAAAGTCTGGAACTCTTCTCAAGGCTACCGCAATACAATTGCCGCCTTTCAAGAATCGAAAAGAAAGTTAGGCGTGAATTATGTTGATTTATATCTCATTCATTGGCCTATTGCCTTTGCTTTCAAAGACGATTATCCCGCACGTTTTATCGACACATGGCGCGCTTTGGAATCGTTGTACAGAAACAGTGAAGTGCGCGCAATCGGGGTTTGTAACTGCAAAAACACTCACTTAAAGACGCTGATGCGCGATATAGCGGTGAAACCTTCGGTCAATCAAATCGAATACCATTATGGATTTGACCAAAGTGCGGATGAGGAATACAGCAAGAGTTTGGGGCTTATCGTCGAGGCTTGGGCGCCGCTGTGCAAAGGCAAATATTTCGGCGGGGAACCGCTTAAAAGCGTTGCGCTTAAGTATGGTAAAGCAGAATCGCAAATACTGGTCAGATGGTGTTTGCAACACGGAGTTCTGCCTCTTCCTAAATCCGTAAACAGGGATAGGATTCTTGAAAATTCTCAAGTTTTCGATTTCAATATCAGCGACGAAGATATGCACTTGCTTGACAGTTTCGACGGAGTGGGCAGGCTGGGAAGCGACCCCGACAAAATCGTTTTTTAAGCGCGAAAAACAGAAAAATTTTTACAGCGGCTGTATATGACACAAAGCGTGAATTTTCGCGCATATAAGACACCCTTTGCGGTGTCTTTTGTTATATCCTCGCATTATGCGAAAGATTGTTATCACATCCGGTAAAGGCGGCGTCGGCAAAACGACCGTAACTGCAAGCCTTGGCAGAAAACTGGCGGAATTCGGTCACAGAGTTGTGCTTGTGGACGGCGATATCGGCTTGAATAATCTTGACGTCGTCGTGGGGATTGAACACCGCGTCGTTTTTGATATCTGCGATGTTTTGCAAGGCAAATGCGCCCTGTCGCAAGCCCTTGTGATGGACGCAGAAAGCAATTTGAAGGTGTTGCCGTCCGCGTCTTCGCGTGCCGCCGTTTCCTCGCAAGCGTTTAGGGGATTGCTGAATTGCCTTTCCGATTACGATTTTATTTTGATTGATTGCCCTGCGGGAATTGAAGAAGGCTTTCACAGGGCGGTATCGGGAGCGGACGAGGCGATAATCGTCACGACTCCTTCGGCGTCAGCAATACGCGATGCAGACAGGGTGGTTACGCTTTTGTCCAGTTACCGTCTGAAAGACGTTTCTTTGGTTGTCAACCGATTGCGCCCAGATATGGTGTCCAGAGGCGAGATGCTCGGAGCAATGGAAATTGCCTCGCTTTTGCACACTCCTCTTATCGGCATCATACCCGAAGATGATTGCATCACACTTTATCAGCAACTGGGCAAAGTGCCGAGTTTTGCGCTGTCAGACAAAGCCTACCGCGCTCTTGCCGTTAACGTAGCGGAGTTTAAAAAAGATTGCCGTGAGCCTTATCTGAAAAGGAGGAGATTATGGCGGTAAGATCCTCCAAATTGATGTCCGACAGGCTTAAGGGCATGCTGGTAAGAGATAAAACGGGACTCGGACAAGGTTTTAAGGCGGCGTTAAGCGCCGATATAACGAGGACGCTATCCGATTATTTTTGCCTTTCAGGAGGCGTGGAAATTGACGTTGAACCGCTGGACGACGGCAACTTTGCAGTTACAATTACCTCTACCGCAAAAAAGATACTTCGTTTTGACAGCACGGCAGATTTTAAAGATTAATTTCATACATATTTTTACTTTTGCCACAGATCAGGCTTGAAGTTTGGATTATAAAGATTATCCGCTAGATAACACAGAGAACTTTTGTTCAGTTTGGCTGAATAAATTCGTAATAAAGACCTCTTTACACAGCATACAATTTTCGAGAGGTGATTTTATGGAGTTTGACGAAACAAAGAAAATCGAAGTGGAAGTCAGTCGCAACGATTTTGTGGAAAACCGTGTGATGCCCAAAAAACGTTTTTCACTTAAAGACCGCGGATTAGATTTGCTAGACATTGCAATCGTGCCCGTTGCCGTTGGTGTGTTTATCTCGCTGGGATTTCTGTTCGCGACGCTTTTTGGCAATATGGCGGCTGCGACCACAATCGGCGATGCTACCTCGTTAATCGGCGGTTTGATGTAAAAATATGCGCATAAGGGTCCATCCGCTTTTCGTGGCGCTTGCCGTCGTGCTGATCGCGTGCGGGCAAGCGCTGCCTTTGCTTTGGACCTTCATCGCGGTCACACTACACGAGTGCGCGCACGCGCTTGTAGCGCGCCTAAGAGGCTACGTCCTTCAATCGCTTGATATACTGCCTTTCGGTGCGGTGTTGTCATCTGACGAAAACATGGACGGAACGTCTAGTGTGATTGTCGGGGCGGCAGGTCCTGCCGCCAATTTGATTTTGGCTGGCATCACTCTCGGGTTTTGGTGGCTTTTTCCGTCTGTTTATTCCTATACCGAAGGCTTTTTGTATGCCAATCTTGCGCTGGCTCTTTTCAACATTTTGCCTGTTTATCCGCTTGACGGAAGCAGAGTGGTTTTGGGCTATGCAAAAAACAAATTGAAAGCCGTGAAATTTATGAGGGTGGCAGGAATTGTAGTCAGCCTTTTGATGTTTTCGGCCTTTATCGCTTCATTTTTTTTCAAGTTAAATTTCACTTTGGGCATAGTCGCAGTTTTTTTATTTTACGGTGCGGCTTACGCCTCTGAAGAGCAATCCTACGTCAGCGTGTTTTCTCCTTGCGTCAAGGATTATAATTTCGGGGTGGTAAGAAAAGAAGTCGTCGTTTTTGAAAACGTGCCTATTGCAAGACTGTTCCAATTTGTCAGCCCCTCTTCCGAGGTCGAATTTGCGCTTGTGGACAAAAACGGGAAAAGGGTGCGCAATCTGAGTGAAAAAGACATAAAAGATCTTGCCTTAAAACACCGTCTATCAACCACGCTGAAAGAAGCGTTGAAAACCGACAACGCCGCAACCAAACAAGTTTCAAATAATGATAATAATGCCTTAGAAAAAAAATTTGCAGATTTTACAACGTACAATCAGATTATGAAAAACAAGAACTCACGTTATGAACATAAATCAAGTCATAAAAAACGTAAATTTATTAAAAATTTGAAGGATAAAAT
>CAYJCS010000014.1:0-16210 GCA_964368715.1 uncultured Bacteroidaceae bacterium
GTTTGAAGCGGGTTGGGCGGACGAAAAAGAAACGTTTGACGCTATGCACAATTTCTTCGAATTTGACGATTGTCTGATTGACACCCACACCGCCGTTGCCGTTTCTGTTTATAACGACTATTCGGCAGAAACGGAAGACGACACCCCAACAATCATTGTGTCCACCGCCAGCCCTTATAAGTTTGCGCGTGACGTTTATAACGCAGTCGCAGACGCAAAGGAAAGCGATCCTTATAAGGCGATGTTAAAGCTGCAGATGTTCTCGGGACTTGATTGCCCCGAAGCGTTGTACTACCTCAAAGAGAAGAAAGAACTTCATAAAACCGTCATAGAAAAAGACGGTGCAAAACAAGCGGTTTTGGATTTTGTTTGTGAAAAAAAGTAAATAATTATACGGCATAGAAATTGCCGTCAACTTGCATAACACGGAGTTTATAATGTCAGAAAACCAAAATCAACCCTCTGAAGTGAAAAAAAAGGTTCTGCTAAGCGGCATACAGCCAACAGGCACGATTACGCTTGGCAATTATCTCGGCGCGGTTCAAAACTGGGCGAAACTTCAAGAGGAATACAACAGCATATTCTTTATCGCGGATTTGCACGCTTTGACTGTAAGACGCGAGCCGGCGGAATTTAGAGCCACTGCGTTGTCGTTTTTCGCGCAATTTCTTGCAGTCGGTTTGGATCCCGAAAAAGCAATAATGTATTTTCAGTCACACGTGCCCGAACACACCGAACTTCAATGGATATTGAACTGCAACACCTACGTCGGCGAAGCGGCGAGAATGACGCAGTATAAAGACAAAAGCGCAAAACACACCGACAACATCAATATGGGTCTTATGGATTATCCCGTGCTTATGGCGGCTGATATTCTGCTTTTTAAAAGCGCGCTTGTGCCCGTCGGCGTTGACCAAAAACAGCATTTGGAATTGACGCGCGATATCGCAATCAGGTTCAACAACCGCTACGGCGACACTTTTGTAGTGCCGGACGGCTATATTCCAAAGACAGGTGCAAAAATCTGCTCACTGCAAGACCCAACTGCAAAAATGTCCAAATCGGATCTCGACCCCAACGCCACGGTTTCGGTTTTTGAAGACGAGAGTTCCATAATGAAAAAATTCAAACGTGCCGTAACTGACAGCGGTTCGGAAATAATCGCAAAAGAAGATAAACCCGGCATAACAAACCTCATCAACATTTATTCGTCAATAAACGGAAAATCGGTTGCCGATGTGGAAAAGGAGTTTGCAGGCGCGGGCTACGGCACTTTCAAAGTTGCGGTGGGAGAGGCCGTCGTTGAAAAGTTCAAACCTATGCGGAAAGCATACGTGGAATATCTTTCCGACAAAGCGTATATCGCAAAAATCGCAACCGAAGGCGCGGCAAAAGCAAGCGCACTCGGCAGGCGCACTCTTGACAAGGTTCGCAAAAAAGTCGGACTTGTCAGTTTTTAATGACGCGACTTGATAATTAAATGTTTGGATACGTGATACCCGACAAGAATAATATGTATGTGAAAGATTTCAACGTCTTTCAATCATATTATTGCGGTCTTTGCAGGGCTCTTGGGAAGTCCGGCGGACCGCTAACCAGGCTTTGCACAAACTACGACACCACGTTCTACAACGTGCTTTTGCACTCCATAGTGGGTGAAGAGCCAAAGTTTGAAAGAAAAGTTTGTCTTATAAACGGCAAAAAGAAAACGATGCTGAAAGTCGACGACCTCACAAAAAAGGTCGCGGACATATCGGTGCTTTTGGTCTATTACAACGCAGAAGACGACGTAACCGACGGAAAAAAGTCCAGACTTTTAATTAAGTGGAGACTTTGGTTAAGGAAACGCGCCGCCGCAAAAAGATTGCCCGAAGCGGACAAACTTATGAAAGATAATTTTTCTAGTCTTAACAGGCTTGAAAAAGAAAAGTGCCAAAGTATCGACGAAGTTTGCGACTTCACGGCTGCGCTTATGCGCGACCTCACGAAGTTGCTTGTTAAAACAAATTCCGAAATTGACGTGTTCAGTTACAATCTGGGACGCCTCGTCTATCTTATGGACGCTGTGGACGATTTGTACGCTGACAATGAAAAGCACCGCTACAACGTGCTCTTGCTAAACTTCGGAGAATGCCAAGATAAAAAACAATATCTTATCGAACACGGCGAGGAGTTGGCTTTTTTACTCAACTCCACGTACAACCGCATGGTGGAAAGTTATAACAATATGGAAATCATCGTCAACGAGGGCGTTTTGTCCAATACTATATATATGGGCGTGGAAATGCAAATCGACCGCCTGCTCAAAGGAGAAGAAAAATGTCAACTGACCCGTTTGTAATCTTAGGAATAGACAAAAGTTCAAATCAGAGCGAGATTTTGGAAGCGTACAAAAATAAGCGCAGTTATTATTCCGCTCACGTTTTCGACGAAGGCGAAAGCGGTGCCGAAGCGGCGCGTATGCTTGAAATTCTTGACAACGCCTATCAGTCGGCAATGGAATACTGCCACGAAAATGCCACGGTCAGCGGTGGCACAACCGAAACATATTCCGAAGAGAGCTTTGACACTTTTTCGGAAGTGAAAGCCGCACTAACTGCAAAAGATTACGTCAAGGCGCAGGAACTTCTTGACAACATTATGGACAGAAACGGCGAGTGGCACTACTATCAAGCGATTATCTATTACGAAAAAAGTTGGCTCAACGAGAGCAAACGTCAATTGGAATTTGCGCTTCAGCAAGAGCCTGACAATCAAAAATATATAAAGGCGCTCGAAGGAATCAAACGTAAAATCGACGGTACACGTCCTTTTGAGGGCGGCCCAAAGCAAGATAACGCACACCAAACTCATAACGAAACCAACCGTACTGCAACGAGACGCACATATTCTCAGCAAAACCGTGACACCGAAGACGGATGTTGTGCGGCGTGCCAAGCGCTATGGTGTGCCGACTGCTGCTGTGAATGTATGGGCGGCGATCTTATATCCTGTTGCTGATATAGTCTTAGAATTTATTGCAATAAAACTATATAGAATCGGCGCGGTGCTA
This sequence comes from uncultured Bacteroidaceae bacterium, assembly GCA_964368715.1. Classification (GTDB taxonomy): domain Bacteria; phylum Bacillota; class Clostridia; order Christensenellales; family CAG-917; genus RGIG4097. The sequence goes on from CAYJCS010000014.1 coordinate 3,053, forward strand.
TGAAAAAACCTAACAGGCAGAAAATCATTTATCAGATTGCTTTAAGCGGCATTTCGGCGGGTATGGCACTGCTGCTTATATGGCTGTCTGTCATTGTTCGCTACGGCACGATTGGGTTTTACGTTGCCGCTTGCTTAGCCATTTTGGTGCCTCTTACAAACCGTTATTATTTTGCGTCGATTGCCGCGTATATCGCATCGTCATTGCTCTCTTTTGCAGTTGTCGGCGATATACTAGCCATATCGGGCTATGTTGTCTACTTTGCCCCTATGTCGATTATGATGGCAATAATGGCGGATAAAAACGTCAAACTCTATATTTCCATTCCGGTCAAAATTGTCTATATAAATCTTGCGCTTGCATTTATGTATTTTGTTGCCGGCACTGTATTTGTCTCCGCAGACGTTGTGGGAGCATTCCCTTATTGGGCGGTAGCGATTGTTGGCACGGTGGTTTTAGTCGCGCTCGATTTCTTTATGCAATACGTCTACAAAAACTTAAAGCCTTTTGTGGGCAAAGCGCTTAGAAAGCAACTTATTGAACCTGACAAAGCCGACGAAGAAGGTGATGTCAATCCCTTTGACGACGCATCATCTAATATCGGTGACGAAAACACAAAATTGCCTCAACGTGAAATAAATGAAAAAGATGACGAAGAGAATAAATAAGTCTACAAATTCTTTCCAGCCTTGGTTCAAAGTTTAATTACTAAATAAAACACAAATCCGACGCAATCCGTCGGATTTGTATTTTCGGCAGGCTATGTGTGTCCGCACAATACTGAGGAGAGGTCTTATAGTTCCAAAAACTCGACGCCTGCCATTAGGACGTTCTCAATCTTTTTATTTTTCAATGAATAATAAATCACTTTGCCGTCGCGTCTTGTTTTGACTATGTCGGCACCTTTCAAAAGTCGCAGTTGATGTGAACACGTGGTTTGGTTGAGATAAAGCAGAGTTGATAGGTCGCTTACGCACATTTCGCTTATGCTGAGCGCGCAGATAATTTTTGTCCTTGTCGCGTCAGAACATGCTCCGAAAAGATCGGACAGCACCGTGAGTGTGGAGTTTCTTGGAACATATTTTTTGACAAGTTCGGCAGTTTCACAGTCTAACAGCGTTTCCATAATCACACCTTAACATTGTTTTTAACAAAAATTGTGGGTAACAATGTCGATATGAAGCACATATTGTAATAAAAAGTTGTTCGGCATTTGGCTCGCGGAGGAAATATGTTCGATAACTGGTATTTATTCCTTTTGATAATATTCTTGGTGTTTGCCGCCGACGGTTCGGTCAGCGGTACAGAATTGGCGGTTATGCTGGCAATTCTCTTTGCGCTAACCTTGACGGCGAATTGCTGCCCGGACAGCGATACAGAAACAAACAATTGTTTTTGCAATCATACCGTGACATAAAATCATACACCGCTAACTATCCACGCTTTGGTCCCAAACTGCTTGTTTTTGAAAAAGGCAATTTGATTGTGTGCAAGACGCACAAATCCATTTTACATAATTTTGAACGCGCGATTTAGTTCTCTTTGCAGGCACGGTATGAGAGTAATAACGCGCTTTTTTATATGCGCGGCGCGTGTATATCTTGCTTTGGGTATTTACTAAACTTTGAGTTTGGGGTATAATAATCCCCGTGAACTTCACCGAAAAACTGAAAGACTTGCCCGAAAATCCCGGCGTATATCTTATGCTGGACAATAGCGGCGAGATAATTTACGTCGGCAAAGCCAAAAACCTCCGCAACCGCGTGAGGCAATATTTCAATTCCGCAGTAAAAACCGTCAAAGTTATGGCAATGGTGGAGCACATTGCCGATTTTAAATATATCATTTGCGCCAGCGAAGTGGACGCGCTTTTAACCGAAAACAACCTAATAAAAAAACACGCGCCGCGCTACAATATACTTTTAAAAGACGACAAATCATATCCGTTTATCAAAATAGATTTGAAAAAAGATTTCCCTACCATTGACCTGGTTCGCACTCTAAAAAACGACGGTGCGAAGTATTTCGGCCCATACATGCAAAGCGTCAACATACGAGACATTTTCGATCTTATTCACACCGCTTTTCCTGTGCGCGACTGTCACCGTGATATGACAAAGCCAAGCCGCGCGTGTCTTAATTACCATCTGGGAAAGTGCATTGCCCCTTGCACGGGCAAAGTGACAAAGGAAGAATATCACGCCGAAATTGACAAAGTGATTTCCTTTTTGCATGGCAACGACCGCGAGGTGGAAAGGGTGTTAAAAGAAAGAATGAAGCAGTTTTCCGACGAGGAAAACTACGAAGTGGCGCTTGCGTATCGCAACAAATTGAATCTTCTTGATAAACTTGTACGGAAGCAGGTGAGTTCACTTCCCAAAGATTTCAATTTGGACTTGTTTGCGGTTGAATCAAACGGAATAAAATCCGGCGTCAATATGCTTGTGGTGCGCGGTGGAAAACTTGTGGGCGGCGACAACTTTGTCACTGACTGCGCCGACGACAATCTGTCGAGTTATATTTTTCAGTATTATTCCAAAAATCCTCCTGTGTGCGACGAAGTCATTACGGACTGCGTGGGCGATGAGCGCGTGCTTGAAGAAGGCTTGTCAGATCTTACAGGGAGAAAAATCCGCGTAATTAGTCCGCGTCAGGGCGTAAGAAAACAACTTTTGGAATTAGCTCATACAAACGCAGCCGATGCACTTGAAAAATTCGGCACAAAAGAGGAGAGGCAGGAACTTAGAACAATCGGAGCAGTGAGACAACTTGCCGATTGCCTAAATCTTAAAAAACTGCCTTACCGTATTGAGGCGTACGACATATCCCATATCTCCGGCACGGATAAAGTTGCCAGTATGGTGGTATTTGAAGGGGGAGAGCCAAAAAAAGAACATTACCGTAGGTTTCGCATAAGAACGGTGGAAGGCAATAACGATTTTGCCTGTATGAAAGAAACGCTTATCCGCAGGCTTCAGCGGCTTAACGACGAAGAAGAGAAAGACGAGAGTTTTGCTTCAGCTCCCGACCTGATTTTGATTGACGGCGGGAAAGGGCAGTTATCCTATGCATTGGACGCTCTCGCACTCTTAGGAAGAACCGATTTACAAATCCTATCGCTTGCAAAGCGCGAAGAAGAGGTGTTTTTGGGTGACGACCCCAAGCAAAGCATTTTGATACCGCTTGACAGCGTTGCACTGCAACTGCTTCAAAGGGTGCGCGACGAGGCGCACCGCTTTGCCATAACTTATCACCGAAGTTTAAGAAGCAAGCACGTCACCGAAACGGCACTCACCAAAATCGAGGGAGTGGGCAAGACGCGTGCCGCCGCTCTTATGAAAAATTTTGGCAGTTTGGAAAACATACGCCACGCAACCTTAGAACAACTAGCGGCGGCGGGAGTGCCCAAAAACGTAGCCAAGGCCATTCAAGAGGCTATGGTGAATGGCGACACAAATTAGAATCAAAGCCTTATAATCCTTGAAAAACACGCCCGTCTATTGTACAATAATAGGGTTCAGGAGAAAACCATGGAAAAGCCAAATCCAATCCCACAAAAACCGAAATATACCGTTTCGGCGGAGAAATTCGCATCCGATTTGGAACTTGCAATCATCAATTCCGGAAAGGAAGATTTATGCTTTGTGTCCACCGGAACAAACAGACCGGGATTGCTTTTTGCGGGATATGAAGAGTATTTTCCGCGTCAAAGAGTGCAGGTACTCGGGAACGCCGAAATGGGCTATCTTATGGGATTGAATGAGGCGGAGCGCGAAGAAAAGCTTGACAAATTGTTTGGCTATCATCCTCCTTGCATAATCGTTTCTCACGACAGAAAACCCGACGAAACGATGAAGGATATTGCCGTAAAATACGAGGTGCCTCTTTTTGTCAGCCCCTTGACGACAACGCAAGTCGAAAGCGACCTCACGCATTATTTAACGGCAGAACTTGCAGAAAGCGCAACCGTGCACGGTGAACTGCTTGATATAAGCGGTATCGGTGTTTTGATAATTGGCGAGAGCGGAATTGGAAAGTCCGAAACCGCGCTGGAACTGGTGCACCGCGGACATATGCTGGTTGCCGACGATTTGGTGGAAGTAAAACGCATAAAAAACAAAATTTACGGTTATCCCGCCAAAGAAACCGCAAATCTATTGGAAGTGCGAGGCGTTGGCTTAATCGACGTTGAAGCCATGTACGGAGTGGGCGGTGTGCTTACTCAAAAACGCATTCATCTTGTCATAGAAATGGAGCGTTGGGACAGCAAAAAGACCTACGACAGACTTGGTGACGACAAACTGACTTACGACATATTGGGTGTGAATTTTGAAAGAATCGTGGTGCCGGTCACCGCAGGCAGAAATTTGGCAGTCGTAATCGAGGCGGCAAGCAGAAACTTCCGTTTGAAGTATATGGGGAAAGACGCCCTAGAAACGCTATCCGAAAGACTGCGCGAGAAAAACAGGCCTAGATATTAATGCACTAATATAAAAACTTAGAGCATAAATACAGTCTTTAAGTCCTATCATTCGCACGGTAGTCAATATACTGTTTTATGATAGTACGAACAAACGTAAACACGGCGACTCTGTCATGCTACCGCGGCGGCGGAATTGTTGAAAAGATGTATCTTCCGTCAGACGCGAAAGAATTGACAGCGACTCTTGGATTCTTAAAAGCGGACAACCCATTCGTACTCGGCGGCGGCTCGAATACGCTGTTTTGTGACGGGATAATAAAACGTCCGATAGTGTCAACGGCAAATCTAAACGGCGTTGAATTTGAAAACGGCTGTATCAAAGCAGGCGCGGGAGCAAAAATGAACGACGTTATCGCATTCGGAAGAAAGAACGGCTTGGGCGGTTTGGAATTTCTTGTCGGAGTGCCTTGCACGCTCGGCGGAGCAGTCAGAATGAACGCAGGCGCATTCGGCGCACAAATAAGCGATTATATATCCAAAATCACTGTGTTAAGCGGCGATTGTGCGAATATAGAAGAAATTGACGCTCATGATATTGACTGGGGTTATCGTCAAGGACCAAACAAAATAATACTTGGTGCAACCCTAAATCTCTTTGAAATGAGCAGGGATGAATCCATTTGCCGCGCCCGCGATTATGCGCACATAAGAGTGCAAAAACAGCCACGGTTGCCCTCTCTTGGAAGTGTGTTCAAAAACGCCGATAAGTCCGCAGGCTACTACATTGAACAAGCAGGGTTGAAAGGACTAATCCACGGAGGGGCGCAAATCAGTTCGATGCACGCTAACTTTATCGTCAATATAGGGGGCGGCACTGCAGCGGATTATCTTTATCTTGCAAATCTTGCGGAAGAAACCGTATTGCAAAAGTTTGGCATAAAACTGGAAAGAGAATTTGTCGCAGTGCAAAACTAAACACTGTCCAATGCCGAGCGGCAAAAATAAATCATATAAATTGAAATAAATGCGTAAATAGGCAACGTCGCACACGAAAAAGTGACATAGCGCAAAAAAATCGACATATCAGAATACCGGAGAAAAACAAGGAGCGCACAAAACGTGCAAAACAGATGAACTTTGTCGGAGACTACCACACTCATACAAAAGCCAGCGACGGAAGAGGAACGATTGAAAGCAACGTTGCCGCCGCTAAAAGCCGCGGTTTAAAACAGATTGCAATCACCGACCACGGTTTTACGAATATTTTGTGCCACCTTACTGTCAAAAAATACAACAGGCAGGAAGAGGAAATCGCCGCGCTTAAAGAGAGTGGCATCACCGTTCTTCACGGCGTTGAGGGTAACCTTGCCAACACGCTAGGAAGGGTGGACGTTCCCGACGAGATAGTGAGGCGTGCCGAAGTATTAAACTTGGGCTTTCACCGTTTTTTGAATGCAAGAATGTGGAAAGGTGCGTTTTGGTATATAGTCATAAACGGATTTTTTCCTGCTTGCATAAGACGGTTGATGATAGAAAAAAACACCGCGTCATATATAAGTGCGCTCCGCACTTACCCTGTGGATATAGTTGTGCACCCTAACAGCCGCGCTTTGGTGGATACGGCGGCGGTATGTAAAGTTGCGGCCGAAACCGGAGCGTATGTGGAACTTAACGTCAAACACTTAAAAGATATCGAAAAAGATTTGGACAAAGTGCTGGAATCGGGAGCCAAACTTATTGTGGGCTCGGATGCTCACAAGAGCAAAAACGTGGGCAGATTCGAGGACATCGAGGCTTTTATAATAAAACACAACATACCAATTGAACGGATCTACGGAATTGATAAAATAGCAACTTTCAAAGATAAAACAAATTGGAAGAGGGACATTTGATGAGTGAGTTATCCGCTTTCAAAGACCGCGTGACGGCTGAAATAATCGGGAGCGATTTTAGTGGCGATAAAGAAGTTACCGCTTTTTTGTCGGCTCTAGTTAAACACGCCGGCGCAATAAACATTGTGAAAAAACGCGTCAATCTTGTCATCACTCTTTCAACCTACGACGAGTGCTTATTTGTGGTCGGCTTGTTAAAGCGGTTTTATCCTGCGGAATTTGAAATTTCGGCAGAGGAAATAAAGTCGGGCTCCAAAAAAGGAAGCCGCACTTATTCGGTTATGGTGCCTACGGGCTACAGCCGTCAGGTGTTGGTGGACACGTTATTAATTCCAGAAGACAGCGAGGCGTTCAGCGGCTTTGAAGACGAAGTGCCGCAACCTTTCTTTAAGGACGTATCATTGGCGAAAGCCTATCTTAAAGGATTGTTTTTAGCCGTGGGCGGCATATACGTGCCGTCACTTAACGAGGAAGAAAAGAAAGACGGATACCACTTTGAATATCGATTGGACGAGCAGGTCAGTGCGGAAAGTGTGAAAGAATTGCTTTCGCTTCTAGGGGCTAGCGCGAAAATCAGCGAAAGAGGGGCTCTCTTTTTGGTGTATATAAAAGACCGCGACGAAATTTTGAATCTCTTGGCATTGCTCGGGCTTTGCGATTGCGCGTTGACACTAAAAGGAATAATCGATGAAAGAGACACCGCAAACAGCCTGAACCGCGCAGTTATTTGCGAAACGGCGAACCTCGACAAGACCTTTGTTGCCGCCTCAAAACATTTGCTTGCCATAGGACTTATAGAAGACGCCGAAGGGCTTGACAGTTTGCCCCCCACTCTCAAAGAAACCGCTCAAGCGAGAATGGAATATCCGCAATCGTCATTAAGCGAACTTGCAGACATACTTAAAGTGACAAAAAGTTGTCTGAATCACAGACTACGCAAACTGCTCGAAATTGCAGGAATGGATTGAAAAGTTAAGCAATCAAACAATAAAATAACATTTAATTCAGCATACAGGAACCCTATTGTTTTTGGCAGAAACAAAAGATTTGGATAAACAAATCAAATTCAAAACGGCACTAAACAAAAAGTAGGGTAGATAAAAAAGAAAAAGGAAATCTAAAAGACATGTCGGATTTTATACATCTTCATCTTCATACAGAATACAGTTTGCTTGACGGTGCAGTCAGAATCACAAGGCAGGTATTCAAAAAAGACGAAAAAGGCGAGGAGAAGGCCGTCACTGCGTACCCTCTTGCAGAGGCTTTAAAAGCGCGCGGTATGGATGCCGTTGCTATAACCGACCACGGCAATCTCTACGGCGTGCATACGTTTGTGGACGCTATGCGCCGAAACGGAATTAAGCCGATTATCGGCAGTGAATTTTACGTTGCCGAAAATATGTACGACAAAACGGCGGAAGTTTTACACCGCTACGACCATTTGATACTTCTTGCCAAAAACGAAACCGGTTATAAAAACCTTATGAAATTATCGTCGGAGTCTTTTGTGGGCGGTTTTTACGGTAAACCGCGTATCGACCTAAATCTTCTAAAAAAGCACTCGGAAGGACTTATCTGCTGTTCGGCGTGTCTTGCGGGTCGTCTGCCGAGGTTCATTCTTGCAGGCGAATACGACAAAGCAGTTGAATACGGCCTGAAATTGAAGGGCATGTTTGACGAGGGCGATTTTTACGTTGAACTTCAAGACCACTCTTTGCCAGAAGACCAAAAGGTGTTGAACAAACTTGTGAAACTGGCAAAAGAAATAAACGTCAAGGTTGTTGCCACAAACGACGTTCACTACATAGAAAAAGCAGACGCGGACGTGCAAGACACAATGGAATGCGTTTCATTGCAATGCAAGAAGAACGAATTTAACAAAGCCAGATTTGAAAACGACAATTTTTATCTCAAAACATCGGATGAAATGTCGGAACTCTTTGATTGGTGCCCCGAAGCCATAGAATCCACTCGCGAGATAGCGGACAAAGTTGACGGAAGTTATTTCGTTGTGGATGCCGACCACACCTATATTCCGCGCTACACAAATCCCGATATGGGCGAGCGTACGACGGCGCAATATCTGCACGATCTTGCGTGGGAAAAGGTCAAAACCCGATATTCCGTTTTAACAGACGATATAAAAAACCGCTTGGAATATGAACTTAAAGTTATAGACGAGTGCGGTTTCAACGATTACTTTTTGATTGTTTGGGATTACGTTCACGCGGCGCAACAAAAGGGTATTCCGGTAGGACCCGGACGCGGCAGCGGCGTTGGCAGTATCGTGGCATATTCTATAGGTATAACGGACGTTGACCCACTGAAATACAATTTGCTTTTTGAAAGATTTTTGTCGGCTGAAAGAGTGTCGATGCCCGACTTCGATATAGACTTTTGCTTTGTAAGACGCGGCGAAATAATTGAATACGTTGTAAATAAATACGGCTCGGAAAACGTGTCGCAGATTATCGCTTATTCAACGATGAGCGCAAAAGCCGTCGTCAAAGACATTGCGCGCGTTTATGACGTCCCGTACACGGAATCCAACAACTGGGTAAAAAATATCCCAATCGGGAAAGTGCTTTTAAAGCAAGTGCTGACCGAAGGTTCCGAACACTATTCCAAAGATTTTGCAGATCTCTATAACACCAACGACACGGCAAAGAAAGTTATCGATATCGCTATGCAATTAGAGGGTATGCCTCGCCAGACTTCCATGCACGCGGCGGGTGTGGTCATCTGCGGAGAACAGATAGTTGACCACGTTGCCTTAAGCCGTAACGGCGAAGACATTACAACCCAGTTTGACAAGTTGGTTGTGGAGCGGCTTGGACTTTTAAAAATGGACTTTTTGGGACTTAAAACGCTTACTGACATTTCTGAAGCAGTCAAGTCCATAAAAGAAGATAAGGGCGTTGATGTGGATTTCCACAAACTCGGCTACGACGATCCCAAAGTTTTTGAACTTATATCCTCAGGCGACTGCGAAGCGGTGTTCCAATTAGAAAGCGGCGGTATGAAAAAGTTTATGTCGCAACTGCAACCGACTTCTCTTGAAGACGTCATAGCAGGCATTTCTATGTATCGCCCCGGACCTATGCAGTTTATCGACAGATTTTTGCAGGGAAAGAAAAACCCCAAAGGTGTCGTTTACGCTCACCCGAAACTTAAAGAAGTGCTGGAAGTCACATACGGTTGCATAGTCTATCAAGAGCAGGTCATGCAGATTGCCCAAAAAGTGGCGGGATACAGTTTCGGCGGTGCGGACATAATGCGACGCGGTATTGCCAAAAAGGATGAAAACAAACTTAGAAAGCAAAAGGAAATATTTTTGCACGGCGGGGTTTTGGACGGAGATAAAACCAAAAAATACGTCCCCGGCGCAGTTGCAAACGGAATGGAAGAAGATACGGCGTCGGAACTGTTTGAATCCATTTTGAAATTTGCCAGTTACGCTTTCAACAAATCCCACGCGGCGGCCTACACATTTTTAACCTATCAAACGGCATGGTTGAAGTGCTATTATCCCACGCATTATCTCATCTCCGTCATAAACAACCGCATTACAAACGCCGACGAAGTCAAGCACTATTTAGGTTATCTGGTGCAACAGGGCGCAAAGGTGCTGCCACCGGATATAAACCACTCCAAAAAGTTCTTTTCCATTGAAAACGGCAACGTGCGTTACGGTCTTATGGGCATAAAAAACGTTGGCGAGCAGGCTATGGAATACGTGCTAAGCGAAAGGCGAAACGGCGAATTTTCTGATATACGCGATTTTATCGCACGCTGTTCGGGACAGATAAATAAACGCATGGTTGAAAGTTTGATAAAAGGCGGAGCGTTTGACAGTTTCGGCAAAAACAGAGCGACATTGATTGCCAGTTACGAGCGCATTATGGACACCGTCGCCGCCGACAAAAAGAACAGAATGACGGGGCAAATGTCGCTGTTTGACGACGTACTTGAAGACGTATCAGTAAAATATACCGAACTTATTGAGTATCCCAAGGAGCAACTGCTTAGCGGCGAAAAGGAAGTTTTGGGAATGTACGTGAGCGGGCACCCTCTTGACAACTATTCCGCGCCCAAAGGCACATTTAACTTTGATACGGGAATGCTGTACGTCGAGGGCGAAGAAATCCAAACCGACGAGGATATCGAAACCGCCGATATAAGAAAAGTGGACGTCAATCTGTCAGGCAAACAAATAAAAATGGGTTGCGTAGTGTCGTCATACGAAGTCAAGGTCGGCAAAAGCAATCAGTCAAAATTTGCCGTCGGTATACTTGAAGACAGGCAGGGGACAATAAACTTTGCAATGTACGGGAAAGCGTACGAACAATACAACTCTCTACTAGACGAGGATATGCCGCTCATTGTGTACGGCAGAGTGGATTTAAGAGACGAAAGCGAACCTAAAATTACAGTCGACAGGCTGGAATTTTGGGAAAATAACAGGCGCGGACAGAGCGGAAGCGTGCTGTACGTTCTTGTCAACAACCAAACCGAACAAAGACTGATTAACGGAATTTTGCCGATGTTTCAAGGCAACACCCGCGTGCAGGCGCAGGTCGTCAAAGACGGAAAAGCCTGTCTGGTCGAATTGCCGCAAAGGGTTGAAGTGACGGATGACCTTATAAAAAGACTGGCAAATATTGTCGGCGAAAGAGGCGTGAAATACGTCAAGAAATAAGCAGTTTTTTGCTTAGACGACAAAAACGTCAAAATAGTATTTACGGCACAATTTTGTGCCGTTTTTATTTAATAGGCTTTAATTTGTACATAATACTTTCGACCGTGTAGGGGTTATGGACTTGACTTTTTTACCCTTGATTTGTGCGCGTGTGTGTGGTAAAATATTTGATTGTAAATAACTTATGAGGTATCTGACTTATGGCAATTAAAAAAGAAAAGAAAATTGCGATTTTAACCAGCGGCGGAGATTCTTCCGGCATGAACGCCTGCATACGCGCAGCGGCTCGCTACGCTATGAAAAACGGCTACACCGTTTACGGTATCCGTCACGGTTTTGTCGGTTTGATTTCCGATGATATATTTGAAATGCAATACAGCAGCGTCAGCAACTGCGTGCACACCGGCGGCACGATTTTGCGTACCGGGAGGACGGACGAATTCAAAAAACACGACGTCATTCTTTCTGCCGCGCAAAATCTACTAAAACGCGGCTGTGAAAATTTGATTGTCATAGGCGGCGACGGCTCGTTCAGAGGTATGAATGACCTTCACAATCTTACTGACTTAAAAGTTATTGGAATCCCCGGAACTATCGACAACGATATGGGCTACACCGATTATACAATCGGTTTTGACACGGCTTGCAACACCGTTCTTGACGCCATACTGAAACTGCGCGACACCATCACTTCGCACGACCGCATAATGGTGCTTGAAGTTATGGGACGTCGCTGCGGCGACATCGCATTATATACTTCACTTGCAGGCGGCGCGGAATACGTCATCGTGCCTGAAGCGCCTGTCGACTGCGACGAAATTGCCGCAAGCGTAAAAAAAGGCTTTGATAACGGCAAGACGTCCACGATAATCGTATTGGCAGAGGGCAGAAACGACATCAAGGCGGAACTTATGAAAAAGGTCGGAGACGCAACCGGCAGAACAATCAACCATATAGCGCTAAGTTATATTCAACGCGGCGGTATCCCGTCTATGTTTGACAGAGTTCTAGCCTCCCGTATGGCGGTTCGCGCCGTGGAACTCATTCAAGGCGGTCAAAGCGGCAGGGTTGTAGGTGTCAGAGGCGGCGATATGATTGATATGACAGTCGCAGAAGCGCTTGCAACGCCAAAAGTCTTTGAAGAACAAATCTACAAGATTTCAACTCTTATATCCAAATAACACTCTTAAATTCGCCTTAGGCGTCAAGTCAAAATACTCAAGGAGAAACAATATGAAAAATTTGGTCGGAGCATGTATGTTCGGACAGAGCGGAGGTCCAACTTCCGTCATCAACAGCAGCGCAGCCGGTGTGTTTACCGAAGCGCTTAAACAAAAGAAAATCACCGCAGTCTACGGCGCCGAGCACGGCATCGTGGGGATTTTGGGCGAAAAGTTTTTTGATATGTCCAAAGAAGACCCAAAGGAAATCGAACTGCTTAAATACACCCCGTCAAGCGCACTCGGCTCCGCGCGCTACAAATTGAAAGATCCCTCAGTGGACGAAACCGATTATAAACGCATTTTGGAAGTTTTCAAAAAATACGACATTCGTTATTTCTTTTATAACGGCGGCAACGACAGCATGGATACTTGCAACAAAATCAGCAAATATTTGCAATCAGTCGGCTATGACTGCAACGTCATCGGCGTGCCGAAAACCATAGATAACGATCTATACGGCACCGACCATTGCCCGGGCTATGCCAGCGCCGCAAAGTATATCGCAACCACCATTATGGAATGCAATCTTGACGCCAAAGTCTATAATTTCGGGCTTGTATGCGTTATGGAAGTTATGGGCAGAAACGCAGGCTGGCTTACTGCGGCTGCGGAGCTAGCCAATTATAAAGGCCTTGGCGCGGACTTGATTTATCTGCCCGAGATGCCTTTCAGCGTTGAAAAGTTTATCGAAGACGTCAGACACGTTTGCGCGCGCAACGAGGGCAAGTGCCTAGCCGTTGTCAGCGAAGGTATAAAAGACAAAGACGGTCACTATATCAGCGAAGGAAAAGTTGGAGCAAACGACCTTTTCGGGCACGCGGAACTCGGCGGTCTTGCCGCAAGACTGGCATCCATTGTCAAAACCGAACTCAACGTCAAAGTTCGTCCTATCGAACTTAGCCTTATGCAACGCTGCGGAGC
>CAYJCS010000015.1:0-16086 GCA_964368715.1 uncultured Bacteroidaceae bacterium
TAATATTAAAGTATAAAGTTGATGCTAACACTTTTCACGTACCTCAAATTGATAGTAACATTTTTGTAATTAGAAATCAACTTTAATAGCAATAATAAGCAGTGATTTTAGAATTTGCCCTATTTATATGACTTGACAAAAGAACGTGCCATAGGCTTCCTCTTCCCAAGTATACACTACTTAACCGAAAAAATTATAACACATTACTTATACTATAGCAATAGGCATTAAACTCCAGAAAGCGCAAGGTCGCTATCTTGCGCTTTCGAAGGACACAGGATTCGCTCGCACTCTCGCTACGCTCGCCGACACGGCGGGGCGGGGCAACAATTCACTGGATTGTTGCCTAGTCCGCCCGTTCGAATCCTGAAGTGGTGTTGCAACAAAAAAACACAAGCAATTACGCTTGTGCTTTTTTATTGGCGGAGGACACAGGATTCGAACCTGCGGAAGTTTTACCTTCAACGGTTTTCAAGACCGCCGCTTTAAACCACTCAGCCAATCCTCCATGGGCTTTATTGTAATATGTCACGTCTTTAGTTATACAGTGTTAGCCAAACGATTTGACGCAAGTGACAGTATAGCAATTCGGCGCCATTGTGTCAACGGTTCAACATAAAATAACGGTGAACGCTATAGTTGACAATTGTATCAATTTGCGTGATAATGACCAAGGAGGGTGTTTATGATAAAACACGTTGTTTGTTTCAAACTAAAAGAACCGACTGCCGAAACGCTTGAAAAGGCGCAGCAGTTGCTCCTGTCAATGAAGGGCAGGGTGCCTGAAGTTAAGGATATCAATGTTGGCTTGGACATATTGCATAGCGAGCGCAGTTACGACATAATATTGGAAGTAATTGTTGAAGACCTTGATGCTCTAAACAGTTATCAAAAAAACGAATATCATTGTTCGGCAGTCAAAACTTATATGCACGCAGTGCGCGAGAGCAGCGTTGCAATTGATTATTATATATAGGTAGGTGAATTATGAAATTAGGTTTGAAGATTTATGGCGGAATTTGTATCGCTCTTTTGGCGATTTTGTTGATTATTTGCTTGGCTATCGGCTTGAGTATTTTATCGTCAGCCGGCAATCAAATAACTGCACAAGATTTAGTGCAAGCCACTGCTTTAGCGCTTGGCGAGTCTATTGCAAATGTAGTCGGCGCATTATTTATTATGTTTGCAGTACCTGTGTTTTGCGTTTTAGCGTTGCTGCTGTCGCTTTATATATTGGACGCTAAAAGCAGGGACACCAGAATTTTTAACATTGTTCTTCTTAGCCTTTTTGCTGCCGCGGTTATCGTGCTATCCTCTATCGGCGCAGCAGATGATTCTTTCTTGCTTTTGATACTGGCTGTACCTGCCGCACCAATGCTTTTATATAATGCGGTTTCTCTAATAAACGGTGTTAAGTTAGCCAAAAAGAAGGCTTTGCTGACGCCAAACGAAGGGGAAATCGTTGAGGAAGGAATTCAAAACGAAGATAGTTCAGATGATTTGACACAAACCAAATAAACGCAGTTAATTCAAACAAAAAGAGCACTTCGTTACGAGGCGCTCTTTTGATTTTAACGCTAATTTTACAGCGCAAAACAGTAAAAATTCGGCAGAGTTATGCCTCTTTTGAAGGCGCTTTCGTTGTCGCTTTTGTTGCCGGCTTAATCGGTGTTTCGGGAGTCTTGACAACTTCGGAAAGAGAAGCCAGCAATCCTGTTATGTCTGCAAGATTGCTCGGCACGATAATCTTGGTGCTCTGCCCGTTTGCAAGAGTTTTAAGCGCTTCGTAACCTTGAAGAGTGAGATATGCGGCATCGGGGTGCGCTTCGATTATTTTTTTGATTGCTTCTGCTTGGCCCTCGGCTTCTGCGATAAGCGCTTGTTTCTTTGCTTCTGCACGTAGAATTGCCGCGGCTTTTGCGCCTTCGGCAACAAGGATATTGCTGCGTTTTTCGCCTTCTGCTCTCAAAATGGATTCACGGCGTTCGCGTTCTGCGCGCATCTGTTTTTCCATAGCGTCTTGAATGTCGCGCGGAGGAAGAATGTTTTTGAGTTCAACGCGGTTCACTTTGATGCCCCAAGGATCGGTTGCCTGATCTAGGATAATACGCATTTTGCTATTGACGGTGTCGCGAGACGTTAGCGTTTCATCAAGTTCTAAATCGCCGACGATGTTTCTAAGCGTGGTCGCGGTGAGGTTTTCAAGCGCACGCACAGGATTCTCTACACCGTAGGTGTAAAGTTTTCCGTCCGTCACTTGATAGTAGACGACGGTGTCAATTTGCATCGTGACGTTGTCCTTTGTGATGACGGGTTGGGGCTGAAAATCCGCGACCTGTTCTTTCATATTGATTTTGTTGCTGATTTTGTCAAAAAACGGAATAATAAAATGAACTCCGCTGTTGAGTGTGCGGCTGTACTTCCCGAGCCTTTCAATTGCATAGGCATAGGATTGTTTGACCACCCTGATGGAGCAGGCGAGCATAACCAAGCCGACGCTCGCGATTACTATAAAAGCTATTAGTGCAGGATGCATAATATCCTCCTTTTGCATCTTATTTTAATATTTAAGTTACACCGATTTTTCTTGTTCTACGGAAGTAACTACAAGTTTGTTTCCGTCAATTGTGAGCACTTTTACGTGTTCGCCGGCAGTAGCGGTAAAACCGTTTGAACCGACAACAGTCCAAACTATGTCGCCGACTTTTGCCGCGCCGGGAGTGTCTATGGTGATATCTTCAATAAGTTTAATCACCGTGCCGATCAGCGCGTCGCTGTTTGTAGAATGTTCTTTGACGTTACGTAGCAGCCACTTCATTGCTATTTTTCTGAAACTTAACAAAAGTATAAGCGACACGAGGACAAAAACAATAATCTGAACCCAGTATTCTGCGCCGGCGGCGTATGCAATAAGAGCAACAAGTGCGCCTGCGGTGAACCATATTGATATCATTTGCACCGTAACAAATTCCATAATCGCGGTGACAACTGTAATCGCAACCCAAATCCAAAGCATGTACATAACTACTCCTTTTCAGTTTTAGCTGTATGAGGAAAAGCCTTTCCCGGCGACCTCGCGTGCCTTACTGATATAAACAAATGCGGCAGGATCAATTTCTTTGATGATGTCTTTTATTTGGTTTATCTGACGTTTTCTGACCACGCAGACAAGCACGTTATGATCCACACCCGTATAGTAGCCGGATGCTTTTATGACAGTGACTCCGCGGCTTGTGCGCTTTGTTATCGATTCGGATATCTCCACGTGTTTGTCCGATACGATGTTGAATATGAGCGATGACTGCAAGCCGGATTGGATGACGTCCGCCACTTCCGCACCCGTAATCAACGATATAGCCGAGTAGAGAATTGGAGTAAGCAGGGCTGTCATAATGGTCGTCGCTTCGGCATCCTTGCTCAGTCCGATAAATCCTAAAGCGCCTGAAGCGATAACGACAACAGAGTCACACATCAAAATAATCCACTGTACGTCGGTGACTGGATCGCGCTTGTAGATGAGTTTGCCGATAATATCCGTGCCGCCCATGCAAGCATTGTTCCTAAGGATAAAGCCGAGGCACACACCGGAGCCTGCTCCGCCTGCAACTGCGGCAAGCAGATTGTATCCGCTTTCCATAGTGCTGGCTTTGTAGACGGGAAAGTCCAACAGTGAAAACATACCCATCCAGAGTGCAAACATTCCCACAGCAATCAAAGTGTTAAACGCAAAGCGTTTGTCCAACAGCAAAAAAGCCGCAATCAAAAGCGGAATATTCAGCACAAAGCCGGTGATAGCCGGGTTGAACACAGTGTTTGCTAGATGTTTGTCGAAAGGCAAGACCGCATTGTATATGATTGACGCAATACCGTTGATACCCCCCGGCGCAAAGCCGTTGGGAATGATGAAAACGTAGTTGGTGATTGCGCGGATAAAAGATAGTACGGCAATCACCGCCAGTAGTTTCAAAAACGAATTGACGTCCTGTTTGGATATGTTGAGTTTTTTCATTTTTTTCTTTCGATGTAGTTATCTGTTAGATTTTTTGAAGCCCTTGCAGAATTTTTTAAATCCGCCCTTGACTCCGTTGCACATATCAACAATTCCGTCCACTGACATTTGCGAAACGAGACCGCCCGTGAAACCGCTGAAACTTCTTAGCGGCATGTCTTTTACGGATTGAGTTATCATATCGGGATTTTCCGTGCCGATTGCAACCAATTTGCTGCCGAACACGAGCACGTTGTACAAAAATTTTCCCACTCCGGTGACAGTCAGTTGTTCGACGCTGTTGTTAATTGTCATCTCGCCCTTTCTAAACGGTGTGTTTTCAATCAAACTAGAACCGTATAATGCGGCAAACTGTTCAGCGGGGATACGACGCTTTTGTTCCGTCGTTTCAGTTAAGTCGTAATAGATCGGAGCAGTTTCGCGGTAATCCGGAACGGGAGCCTTCGGATTTGCAGACATAACGTTCACGGTTGCTTTCAAGCGTATATCTTGCGAGGATGCGCCGACTGAAATTTCAAAGGCGCCGCTTTCTATGTGCCAGTCTTTGATGAGAGTGTTGTAATAGGCAAAAGCGCGGCTGTCGAGTGCTATCTCGACTTTCTTTTCCTCACCGGGTTGCAAGAAGACCTTTTTGAAGCCCTTAAGTTCCTTAACGGGGCGGAAGATGCTGCTTTCGACGTCGCCTACATAAAGTTGGGCGACTTCCGCTCCTGAGGCAGATCCGGTATTTTTGACCTTAAATGATACTTTGAGCGTTTCGTTCTCTTTTATGTTTTCGGATGACAGTTTTATGTCGCTGTATTCGAACGTGGTATAACTCAGTCCAAAACCGAAGGGGAACTGAACTTTTTTCTTTGCTGCGTCAAAATAACGGTAACCTACGTAAACACTTTCTCTGTATTCCACCGTGCGGGGCCCCATAGGGAAGTAGCAAGCGACGATGTTGTCGTGGTTTCTCACAGGGAAAGTTTCAGCCAGCTTGCCGCTTGGGTTGACGTTGCCGTACAGCAAGTCGTATGACGCCTCTCCTCCGGCTTGACCGCCGAGGTACAAATTGAGAATGGCTTTTGCCTTTGGTTCCCACTTGTAGACTTTGACGGGAGAGCCACAGGATAGCATAACCACGATGTTTTTGTTGATTTTGTAAAGTTCTTCCATAAGGATATTGTGCGATTCGGGCATATTGATGTGTTTGCGGTCAAAACCTTCAGACTCATATGCGTCGGTAAGACCGATGAACACCACCACGACGTCCTTATCCTTTGCTTTTTCGCATGCTTCTTTTATAAGTTTCGCGTTGTAACCGTCACCCTTCAAGGTGTAGCCGTCCGCATAATCAAACTTTTGTCCGGCGGCGGTCATTGCATCAACGAAAGACACGGTTTTGGAAGGATTGATGTGGCTTGAACCCGAGCCTTGATAGCGCATCTTCTTTGCAAGAGTGCCGATAACCGCGATATTTTGCTCCTTTTTGAGAGGGAGAACACTGTCGTCGTTTTTTAGAAGCACCGCACCTTCCGATGCAACTTTTTTGACAAGAGTATGATGCGCTTCCAGATTTTGAGGCGCATCGTCCACTTCGTTTGCTTTGCAGGTGAAAGCAAATTCCAACATGCGAAGCACGACTTTATCCAAATCTGCTTCGACAAGAGAGCCGTCCTTTACGGCTTTGATTATGTTGCGGTCGTTCATACCTTTGTTGCCGGGCATTTCAAGGTCGTTGCCTGCCTTTACGCCATCGACGCGATTGTTTATCGCGCCCCAGTCGCTGACCACTATGCCTTTGTAACCCCATTCGTTTCTTAGAACGTCGGTGAGCATATGCTTGTTGTCCGCAAGATAAGTGCCGTTTAAACGGTTATAACTGCTCATCACCGTTTTGGGTTGTTCGGTTTTGACGATATATTCAAAGGCGGAAAGGTAAATTTCTCTTAGCGCACGCTCGTCGACTATGCTGTCGATGCTCATGCGAAGATGTTCTTGGTTGTTGGCACAGAAGTGTTTCAAACTGACGCCGATGCCGTTTTTCTGAACTCCGTGAACCCATGACGCGCCCATACGCCCAGCTAGGAACGGATCTTCGGAAAAATACTCGAAGTTTCTGCCGCAAAGAGGGCTGCGTTTGATATTTACGCCGGGCCCTAGGATAGTGGTGACTTTGAGCGCTTTTGCTTCTTCGGCAAGCGCGTTTCCGACTTCTTCCGAAAGGTCTGTGTTCCAAGAACTTGCAAGTGTTACCGACGGAGGGAAACATGTTGCCGTTTCTGCCGGTTTCATAATATTGGTGCCGGAGCCCTGTTTTTCCTTGCGAATTCCGTTGGGACCGTCGCTCATCCATACGGACGGCACGCCCAAACGGTCTATGGGTTTTGTGAGCCAAAAAGTGAGTCCGGAGCAAAGAGAAGCCTTTTCTTCCAATGTCATTTGGTCTAAAATCGCCTTGTAATCGTTTTGATTTTTTTTCTCTGCCATACTATCCCCGCCATTCGGTGCTTTCACCGTAATTTTTATTTTGCTTCATATGCGCGTACGCTTGTGCCTAACGCATACTATATCGCACATAATAACACATTGTTGCGGTAAAATCAATATGTTTTGTGGCTCGATGTGCTTATAGTGCGTTTGTGATTTAGCGATTGCTATTTTTTTGGCATAATGATAGAATTCATGTAACCGATAATTCAATCCTGCGTTTATAAGGTGAAGATGAATCAAGAAGCAATAGAAAAGCTGTTCAAAAGATACTACCACGAGGCAAAATTATATGTCTTGTCGCTGTGTCACGATGAATCGCTTGCCGACGAGATTGTATCCGAGGCGTTTTTCAAGGCTTTTAACACCATTGACGAAGAGCGGGACGGTTTCAAATTTTGGCTGCTTAAAGTCTGCCGCAACGCGTTTATCGACCATACGCGCCGCATAAAAAAAACCGCTCCGCTAAACGACGACGTTCCGTCCGATGTGACTGACGTTGCGGATATGCTCATAAAACAGGAAGAATACCGCGCACTCTATAGGGCGTTGTCGCTTATAAAAGACAACTACAAGGAAATGATTGTGCTGTACTATTTTGAAGGGTTGACCGTGCTAGAAATTGCATCCGTAACGGAGCAGTCGGTTGAAAACGTAAAAGTTCAGATGTTTCGCGCTAGAGCAAAACTCAAACAGATATTGGAGGCTTAAATGAATTACGAGGACGCATTCAAACATTACCAAGAAGGGACGGCATCGCAGGAAGAAAGGGATTACGTGCTTGATGAACTTGCAAAAGCAAAGGCGCTCAGTTCGCTTATGGACGACGAAAGACTTGCCATTACTCCCGCACCCATCAGCGAGGCGGACGCCGCCGATATAAAACTGGCAAAAAAGCAGTTCAAAGCAAAATATATCGCTACCGCGCTCTTGTCTGCGTGCGCAGTGTTGCTCTCTATCGGAGCAATACTGGGCGGAGTTTTCGGCTCTGCCGCTAGTTATGCAAAAAAACAAGTTGTTTACGGTAAAGACGAATGTACGGAACTTGCAAAAACCTATTTGACCGAATTTTTGAACGACGACGTTATGGGTGCGCCGCTCTTCACCGTTTCACGCGACGATTTGGCAATTGACGACGTTGATTCAGATTTCCATTTTGAGGCGTCGATAAAGGAAAGTTTTTATAGCTACGCCGTTGAATTGAAATTTAATGACGAAGAATATAAAGTCAACGTCGATACCAGAAACGGCAAATTGATAAAAATCAGCAGGGACTAAAATTAAAAGCCAAAAGTATAAATTGTTTCAACAAAAAGAATCAAAATAAGAAAACAACAAAAAACCGTGTTAGATACACGGTTTTTTATTTGATAAACTTTTTATTGACCGCGATAGAAATCATCAATAAAATACAAATTAGTTTGCGGATTAACAGCACTTTACCTTATTAAATAAAATAGCAAGCAACCAATTAGATACACGAAAACTCACTTTGTAACGATTTTTGCGATTCGTTTTAGGGTAGCGTTCATTGAAGAAGAAAAATCGGCGCCGTCAAGTAATATTTCGGCGGGTCGCTCTTTTATGACAGCGGAAATAAGATTGTATTCATCGGAGTCGAATAATGGCAGTATTTCAACCGTACGCCGCTCTGTCAAATTGACAAGTCTTCCTTTGCCGACGGCAAGTCTGCACTTTGCGCCCTCTGTCGAGGTGATGAACGCCGCAACGTCAAACACGTCGCCTGCGCCTGTGGAATCTCCAAGCAACCTAAGTGCCAAATCGCAAAGTTCTTCCCAGTTGTCCGTGACGGCTTTTAATCTGAAATTCAATGTTCCGTCCACGTTGAAATCCGCCGTTTCCGTGAGCGCTTTTCTCACCAGATTACCTTCGTAGCCTCTATCAAAATGTACCAAGGAACATATCAGAGCGCAAACGGAATGGCTTATATTGACGCCTTTAAGCCTGTCCAAAAAGAATCGCAATTTTAAATAAGTTAATATGGTGGTTTCGACCACCTGCAAGATTTTTTCTTCGACGTATTCCGCCGCATCGCAAACAGACGCGAGGTAAACAAAAACTCTTTCGCGGCTTTCTTCCACCGCGTAAGATACGTCGTTTATTTTCCTTACGCTATCAATAACGTACTCTGTTTCTTTGTCCAACTGCTTGTCCAGGCTTATGACGTTTGACCACATACTGCTAATAGTCTATGCAACCGTAAAGCAATTAAACCGCAATAATCCAATAGAAAAATATTGGGAATTAAACGGAAAAATTATGGCATAAATCAAAAATTTTATCGTGGAAATAAAAAAGCGGCGGAAGTCCCGCCGCGATAAATTGTCTTTTTTTGTTTTGCTTTTAATAAATAATTCTTGCTCTTATGACGCCTTCGCCTAAAAGACTGTCGAGATTTATAGGCTCGTCACTTTCGATAAGCGTGTAGGTATAGCCTTTCTTTGTGGCGGAGCCTTTTTTAGCAATCGCCGTTCCTTCTTTTGATATAACGGCGGCACGGTGCGCCTTATTTTTTTTGAGTGTAAGCGCGGGCAGATTTACGCTGTTTACGATATTGCCGTTTTCTATATAATCTTTGAGTTCTTGAGCGGCCATAACAGCGCAGTTGTCTTCTGCTTCTTCGGTGCTTGCGCCGATATGCGGTGTGACGATAAAGCCCTTTTCACCAAGCACTTCGCCGTTAGGAAAATCAACGACGTACGCACGCACTTTGCCGCTCTCGATTGCCGCTTTCACTGCGGCATTGTCTGCGAGTTCTCCGCGCGCGGCGTTTATTATAATTACGCCGTCTTTCATTTTTTCAAGCGAATTTTTGTTCACAAGGTTATGCGTTTCGGCGTTGTAGGGCATATGCAGAGTGATAAAATCAGCAGTGGCATAGGACTTTTCTATGTCTTTAAATACTTCCACAAAAGGAATTTCCGCCTTTGCCGCATCCGAAAGGAAAGGATCGTAACCCGTTACGCTCATTCCCAGATCATGCGCCGCTTTTGCAACTTTTCTGCCCACTGCGCCAAGTCCGAGAATGCAGAGCGATTTGCCCATAATTTCAGAGCCTGCAAATTGCGCCTTGCCTTTTTCCACTTGTTTTTCTATGCCTTCACCGGTGAGTGCTTGCGCCCAAGTCATTGCGCTGTAAAGGTTGCGTGCCGCAAGAATCATCGTTGCAATAACAAGTTCTTTTACCGCGTTTGAGTTGGCGCCCGGTGTGTTGAAAACGCAAATACCTTTTTTTGCATAGTCGTCGCAGGGAATATTGTTGATGCCTGCTCCCGCTCTTGCCACGGCAAGAAGAGAAGACGGTGTCTGCCATTCAAGCATATTGAAAGAGCGCACGAGAATACCGACGGGATTTTGACTTTCCGTAACGAGTGTATAGCCTTCAAGAACGGCATCTGCTTTTTTTGATATCGAGTTAAGTTTTAGAATTTCCATTTTACTTTCTTTGGTTGTTTTTTGATTGATATTTTTGTTTTGCCACAGGGGCAGATTGTTATTTATTTTCCAATTCAAACTTCTTCATGAAGTCCACCAGTTTTTTGACACCGTCCACCGGCATAGCATTATAGATTGACGCTCTCATGCCGCCGACCGATTTATGACCTTTAAGTGCCACCAAACCGTTTTGTTCGGCTTCTAAAATAAATTTTGCGTTCATTTCATCGCTCGAAGTTACAAAAGGCACGTTCATTAGAGAGCGGCTCTCTTTTTCGACGTAGTTGAAGTAAAAATCGCTGCTGTCGATAAAGTCGTACAAAATTGCGGCTTTTGCGCGGTTCACCTTTTCGATTTCGGCAACGCCGCCGAATTTTTTTAGATAACGCATATTGAGCATCATCACATATATTGACCAGCAAGGCGGAGTGTTATAAAGGCTGTTTGCTTCAATCTGAGTGCTGTACTTTAGCATAGTCGGGCATATGGGCATTTCGTGTCCCAGTATGTCTTTTTTGACGATGACCAAAGTAACGCCTGCGGGAGCAAGGTTCTTTTGGGCACCCGCGTATATGAGCGAATATTTGCTCACGTTTGTGACTTCACTCATAATGCAGGACGAAAGATCCGCAACAAGGGGCAGACCGCTGTCGGGAAGGGTGTGATATTTCAGTCCGAAAATAGTGTTGTTTTCGGTGATATGCAAATAATCCGCATCCGCTCTAAAATCGGAGCGTGTTGTCTTTGGGATATATGTGAAATTTTTGTCTGCTGATGATGCCGCAACTTTTATATCACCGTATTTTTGTGCAGCCTGATATGCTTTTTTTGCAAAGTTTCCCGTAAGGATATAATCGGCTTTGCCACTTCTTAACAGATTGAGAGGAACGGCTTCGAACTGGGTTGATGCGCCTCCCTGAACGAGGATAACGTCATAATCGTCGGAGATGTTAAGCAGTTCTCTGACCAGTGCGATGCACTCATTGTTGATTGCCTCGTACCATTTGCTGCGGTGGCTCATTTCCATGACGCTCATTCCGCTTCCTTGGTAATCCGTAATTTGTTTGCCCGCCTCTTCCAAAACTTCCATTGGAAGCATTGATGGACCTGCCGCAAAATTGTATACTCTCATGTATTCTCCTTGGCGCATATCCGCGCCTGTCGTGTATAGCAAAGTAAATCGCTGATTAAATTTCCTTAGCTTTTTCCGCTGTTACGCATCGACACTATGATTATACTATGCTTCAGTATTATGCCGCTGTTATCTTGACTGATACCCGCATTGAATCTTATGTATGCGTAAGACTTAACTTACTAACTAGTAGATTTAATTCAACTTTTAGATTATATCACCGAGAATAAAAACTTGTAAAGAAAAACAACGTGCCAAAAAACAAAATAATGGCAGTAGCAAAGTTGCTAAAACTTTTGAATTGTGTTATAATTAATTAATAGATTATCGCATTATCTTCGAGCAATCGAAGTTGCATATTTAAGGAGTTTTAATAAATGGCAAAAGCAGTAAGAGTCGTATTTTTGGGCGGCGTCGGAGAAATAGGAAAAAACATGACCGCGCTAGAGTACCAAAACGACATTATCATAGTCGATTTCGGCGTGGAATTTCCAAGAGAGGACAGCCCCGGAATCGACGCAATCATTCCCGACATCACGTATCTAAGAGAAAATCTTGACAAAGTCAGAGGCATAATCTGCACCCACGGCCACGAAGATCACATAGGTGCTATCCCGTATTATATCGAAGAGTTGAACGTTCCTGTTTTCGGAACCGCGCTTACAATCGGACTTATCGGGCGCAAACTTGACGACAGAGGTGTAACAGCCAAACTACGTACCGTTAAAGAGGGCGATACGATAAAACTCGGTTGCTTTGACGTTGAATTTATCAAAGTGGCACACTCCATGGCTGGCGCATGCGCACTTTCTGTAACCTCACCCTTGGGCGTGATTTTCTTCACGGGGGATTTCAAAATCGACAACACCCCGATAGACGGAAAAGAAACAAATCTCCAACGTATTGCCGAAATCGGCGCAAAGGGCGTTATGCTGATGCTGGGCGAAAGCACCAACGTTGAAAGAAAGGGCTTTTCCACTTCGGAAAAAGTGGTGGGGCAAGGTCTTGAAAATATATTTATCAGCAACCCCAAACGCCGAATAGTAATCGCATGCTTTGCATCAAGCAACTACCGAGTTCAACAAATTCTCTGGCTTGCACAAAAATACGACCGCAAAGTCGTGCTTGCAGGCAGAAGCATGAAAGGCATTGTGGAAGTTGCCGAAAGAGTGGGCGAATTGCAAGTGCCGAAGGGCATTATCATCGACAACGCAGCCAAACTGCCGCCCGAAAAAGTGGTCGTTATCGCAACGGGGACTCAAGGCGAGCCTGACAGCGCGCTCTCAAAACTGTCAAGAGGCGATTTCGGAAAGGGCTTGACATTGGACGAAAACGACTGTGTGGTGCTTTCTTCCACGCCGATTCCGGGCAACGAAAAACCTGTTTACGACGTCATAAACGATTTGTTCCGTCAAAACGCCCACGTTGTTTACGACAGTATGAACGAAGTCCACGTTTCGGGACACGCCTACGCGGAAGAACTCAAGATGATGCTTTCGCTTGTGCGACCCAAATTTTTTATACCTGTACACGGCGAATACCGTCATCAATTTTTGCACGCGGAGATCGCAAAAAGTATTTGCGTTAAACCAGAAAATGTCATTATCCCAAACCTCGGAGAAGTGTGGGGCGTAAACCAAAACAGCATAAAACAGCACTCCAACGTGCCTAGCGGCAACATATATGTTGACGTTGAGGTTCTTGAAGACGGCAACGCAGTAGTGCGTGACCGCCGCAGCCTTGCCGAATACGGCATACTTGTGCTTTTGGCTTCCATCGACGTGAAAAAAGGCGTAATTGCGGGCGACGTGGACATTATTGCAAGAGGTTTCAATTTGACGGTAGAGCGTGAAAACGACGTCAAAGATGCGGTGCGCGACGCTGTGGCAGCGTCCGAAGTTGTCGAGGGCGAACTCAATCAACTGACCGCAGCGGTCAAAAAAGCCGTGCGTAAACTGTATTATAAAGACAGACAATTCCCCATTGTTATTCCTGTTCTTGTTGAGGACTGATATGCAGAGGAAACCGATTATCCTAATACTTACGGCGCGTGACGAAGAAAAGGGCGCTTCCCAAAATTTGGCTGGCGCCATAAAGGCAGTCGGCACGCACAATGTCGTGGTGCTGGATGATTTCGCGTATGACAAATCGGCAAAGAAAACCGTTGGGAAAATAATTTCTCTGAAAACCTACCGCCGAATTGTCGAGTCATCCGCTCTCAATCGGTTTAAAGAAATGAAATCCCGCAACGTCAAAAACGGACGCGCGTTCAGGATTGCCAACGCGGTAAAACGTTACAATCCCGAAATGATGATTTGCATGTCGCCATATTCGCATTACTGTGCCGTGGATTCCAAACGCAAGACGGGTTTCAAATGCCGCATTTTATATTTGGTTCCTTTCTTTTCGGTTGACAGACAGATTTATGATGACGTAACGGATGTCTTTATTGTGGAAAATTCCGACACAAAGTCCGAACTTGTCAAACAAGGCATCGCTTCCAAACGCGTTATGATAATGGGACTTCCTTTCGACATACAAAAAAAGACGCCGATTGAAATTTCTGCTTCAAAGCAGGAACTGGGCTTGCCGCGCACGACAACCGTGTTTTTGAATGCGGAGCGTAGTGACAATGTTAAGGAACTGTTTTCTTTGCTCCTTGACCAAGGCAACATAATAAACACCGTGGTGTATTGTGAGGACGCGAAATCGCAAGCCGAACTGCGCGCGCTCGCCGATGCCGCAGAGAGCAAAAACAACATTATACTTCTTCAAAAACAGGAGCAGTTTGATGAATATCTTTCAGCCAGTGATGCAGTAATTACACGTTACGAATCCTCAACTTTGTACAAGTGTTTCAAGTTGGGAAAGCCTGTCATCATTTTCGGGAAAGGCGAAACCGCAGAGCGGCAGATTGATTTTTTGGTTGAAAAAGGGCTTGTTATGAGAGCGCGCGAAAACTTGGAAATAGTCGCGCTTTTATACAAACTGTTGCAAACCGACGTTGCCGCTTCATTTGTTTTAACAAGTTCCAAGTGGGTTGAAATGGCAAGCGTTGATAACATCGCAAATTATCTGGTCAGTTATATAGGCGTGTAACACGAACGCAAATTTACAAAAGCGTGTTTTATAAGGATAAAAATGGCACTTAAACCTCTTATTGCAATAGTTGGACGCCCAAACGTTGGGAAATCCACTTTGTTTAACCGTCTTGTCGGAGAGCGCATTTCCATAGTCGAAAACACTCCGGGCGTAACCCGCGACAGAGTGTACGCCGACGTAGAATGGTGCGGCAAAGCATTCACGCTTATCGACACTGGCGGGCTTGAACTTAAAAGCACCGACGAAATGTGGCAGCACATACGCTCTCAGGTGGAAATCGCCCTCGAAAACGCCGACGCTATCGTCTACGTCGTGGACGGAAAAACAGGGCTTACACTCGACGATGAAAACATAACTGCATTTCTCAGAAAAACGGACAAACCCGTTATACTTGCAGTCAACAAACTTGACAACAACGAGTTGCACGACTTGTATCAGTTCTACTCTCTCGGTTTCGGAGAACCTTACGGTGTTTCCGCGGAGCAGGGCAAGGGACTTGGCGAACTTCTCGACGCTATGCTTGAAGCCGTGCCGGCAGTAACTCCCGAAGAAGATCCCGAAAGGCTAAAAGTTGCAATCGTCGGAAAACCCAATGCGGGGAAGTCGTCACTCACAAACAAAATTTTGGGTTATGACCGTTGCATTGTAAGCGAAATCGCAGGCACCACGCGCGATGCAATAGACACATCTCTTGACATCGGCGATGACAAGTATCTGCTGATCGACACCGCCGGTATGCGCAAAAAAAAGGCTGTGGGCGAGGACTTGGAGCGCTATTCGGTTATCCGCGCCATTCTTGCCATACGCCGCGCCGACGTGGTTGTTTTGGTGTGCGACACTGAAGCGGGATTGACCGAACAGGACGTCAAAATCGCTGGGCTTATAAATGATGAAGGCAAGCCGTCGGTCATAGCTATGAACAAGTGGGATTTGATAGAAAAGGATACCTACACGCGCGACAAATTTGAAAAGGAATTGAAAGAAGACCTTAAATTTATGGACTATTTCCAGTCCGCCTACATCTCAGCCAAAAACGGCAAGAGGGTGGACGCCGTTCTTCCTTTATGTAAGCGCGTTGCGGCAAATTCAAAACGCCGCATTTCCACAGGTCTGTTGAACGACGTTTTGCAAGACGCTATGCGCATAAGCGAGCCTCCTGCGAAATTCGGCAGAAAGCTCAAGATTTTTTTCATTACGCAAGTCGCAGTTGCACCGCCGACTTTTGTCATCAAAGTTAACGATACGCAACTTATGCACTTCAGTTACAAACGCTATCTTGAAAACGCACTTCGAAAGGCTTTTGATTTTGCCGGCACACCTATACGTATTCTCGTCCGTCCAAACAAAAACGACGATGTCATAAAATAGGGATCAAAAAGGCAAAAGCATCCTTATCAAAATTTATTTCTTAGTTATAGCCAATCAAAAGAACTTTAAATTAAAAACCCGCTCAATGCGGGTTTTTTTGTTAGTCGATTATTCTAAAAGTTATGTTCGTTTTAATAAAATTGCTTATTGCTCAGCGTAAAATTTATTTTGTGGTGAACCTATACACAGTTTCGGAGTGGAAAGTGTCACCTTGCTTTAGAACGGTCGAGGGGAAAGACGGAATATTGCATGCGTTGGGGAAAAGCCCCGTTTCCATACAGAACGCCGCGTTGCGGTGATAGGTCACTTTGCCGCCGATGCCGTTCAAGAAATTTCCGGTGTAAAACTGCATGCAGGGGCGGTCGGTGACAACGTCCATTTGTATGCCGCTTTGAGGGCAGTACGCACTTGCAACGGGACTGCCGTTGTTTGGATTATCCAAAATATAGTTGAAGTCATAGCCGCCTGCAATTTTCAAATATTTTTCTTCGGCGTTTATGTCGCGCCCGATTGCTTTGGGCAGATTGAAGTCGTACACGGTTCCTGT
>CAYJCS010000016.1:0-15987 GCA_964368715.1 uncultured Bacteroidaceae bacterium
CTGACGCGTTTTTCCCGTTTGACGACAACGTCGTGCGCGCTTATAAAAGCGGCGTAGGTTTTATTGCTCAGCCGGGCGGCTCTGTGCGTGACGATATCGTAATTAACACCGCGGACGAACTGGGTATTGCAATGGCGTTTACGGGAATAAGACTTTTCCACCATTGATAACGGGCAAACAACAAAACCGCAAGAATTGTAAGTGTTTATAAAAATCAATATAATTGTGAAACCGAAATCACTCCTTTAAGGCATTAAAATACCTGAACAATAAAAAAATCCTACTATGAAAATAATGGTTGTCGGAAGCGGCGGCAGAGAGCACGCCATAATAAAAAAACTCAAACAAAATCCGAAAGTCACGGAGATTTTTGCTCTGCCAGGAAACGGCGGTATCGCACTTGATGCCACTTGTGTGCCGATAGGCGCAAAAGATATTCCTTCCATTGTGGAATTTGCCGTAGAAAAAAAGATAGATTTTGCCGTTGTTGCTCCCGACGACCCGCTTGTTTTGGGTGCGGTTGACCAACTTGAAAAGGCAGGTATCCCTTGCTTTGGTCCAAACAAAAACGCGGCGATTATTGAAGGCAGCAAAGCGTTTTCAAAAGACCTTATGAAGCATTACGGCATACCGACCGCCGAATATACAACTTTTAACGACGTGCAATCCGCGCTGAATTATGTTGCAACGTGCAAAATCCCCGTTGTGATTAAAGCCGACGGATTGGCACTGGGCAAAGGCGTCATTATTGCCGAAACTCGCGAAGAAGCCGCAAACGCAATTAAATCAATGATGCAGGAAAAAGTCTTCGGCGACAGCGGAAATACCGTCGTGATTGAGGAATTTTTGAGCGGGCCGGAAGTGTCCGTTTTGGCATTTACCGACGGCAAAACGGTGAAGCCTATGGTGTCGAGCATGGACCACAAGCGCGCTCTTGACGGTGACAAAGGACTAAACACCGGCGGCATGGGAACGGTTGCGCCCAATCCTTTTTACACAAAAGAAATTGCCGATAGGTGTATGAAAGAAATTTTTATACCGACAATCGAGGCTATGAGCAAAGAGGGCAGGATTTTCAAAGGATGTTTGTATTTTGGACTTATGCTTACCTCAGACGGCCCTAAAGTCATTGAATATAATTGTCGTTTTGGAGATCCTGAAACACAGGTGGTGCTTCCGCTTATGGAAAGCGATTTGCTAAACGTTATGGTCGCTTGCAGAAACGGAAATCTTGAAGATACGGAAGTCAAATTTTCCGATGGTTTTGCTTGCTGCGTAATACTTGCTTCGTCAGGTTATCCGCTGTCATACAAAAAAGGATTTGAGATAACTGCTCCGAATGATCTTAAATCCGAAGTCTATTACGCGGGAGCGACTGTAAAAGACGGCAAACTTGTGACGTCGGGAGGCCGCGTGCTTGGTGTCACCGCAGTTGGAAAAACGCTTGAAACCGCTGTCAAAAACGCTTACGAAGATGCGAAAAAAATCATGTTTGAGGGTGCGTATATGCGCTCTGATATAGGCGCGCGTGCTTTAAACGCCGCAAAATAAATTGCCAAAAATGCAACCGACAATATTGGCAGAAGATACAAAACCGGAAAAGACAAAGTAAAAAATTATTTATTCATATAGCAAAAGATAACAATGGAAATTACGGAGAAAACAATGGTATACCGCGTATTTGTCGAGAAAAAACCGTGGCTGGCAGCAGAAGCAAAATCCTTGCTGTCGGATCTCAATAATCTTCTTTCTATCACTTCGATTAAATCGCTCAGAGTGATAAACCGCTACGACGTCGAGGGCATTGACGCCGATTTGTTTGAGACGGCAAAAGCCAACATTTTTTCAGAACCGCAACTTGACGACACGTTTGAGGAATTGATATTAAATGGATGTAAATGCTTCGCGGTTGAGCCGCTTCCCGGTCAATTTGACCAGCGTGCAGACAGCGCGGCACAGTGCATTCAAATCGTCTCTCAAAAGGAAAAACCGCTTGTAAATTCGGCAAAAGTATACGTTTATACGGGCGACGTCAGTGATGAAGAGTTGAAACAATTAAAAGCCTACGTCATTAACCCCGTTGAGTGCCGCGAAGCCTCGCCGGAGAAGCCCGAAACATTAAAAGTTGAATACAAAATTCCCACAAAGGTTGAA
The DNA here is from genome assembly GCA_964368715.1 of uncultured Bacteroidaceae bacterium. Classification (GTDB taxonomy): domain Bacteria; phylum Bacillota; class Clostridia; order Christensenellales; family CAG-917; genus RGIG4097. The sequence goes on from CAYJCS010000016.1 coordinate 2,155, forward strand.
ACTTTGAAAGGTTTTATAAATCTTGACAAGAGCGGTCTTGCGGCTTTTGTCAAAAAATATTCGCTTGCAATGGACGAGGCTGATATCGCGTTTTGTCAGGACTATTTTATAAGCGAAAAACGCGACCCAACTATCACCGAAATTCGAATGATTGACACCTATTGGAGCGACCATTGCCGTCACACCACTTTTTTGACCACCATCGATAATGTGTCTTTTGAAGACAAAAATGCCCAAAAAGCATATGAAGAATATTTGAGTGACAGGGCATTCTTGGGCAGAGAAAACAAGCCTACAAATTTGATGGACGTTGCGACTATTGGAGCAAAGGTACTCAAAAAACAGGGCAAATTGCCTAATCTTGACGAGAGCGACGAAATCAACGCCTGCACGGTAAAAATCAAAGTGAACGTCGACGGAAAAGACGAAGACTGGCTGCTGCTTTTTAAAAACGAAACACACAATCACCCGACGGAAATCGAACCTTTCGGCGGTGCGGCAACTTGCCTTGGCGGTGCGATAAGAGATCCGCTGTCGGGCAGAGCGTACGTTTATGCGGCAATGCGCGTTACGGGCGCGGGTGACCCTCTTGTGCCAATATCGGAAACGATAAAAGGCAAACTTCCTCAACGCAAAATCGTCACTACGGCCGCCGCAGGATACAGCTCATACGGCAACCAGATAGGGCTTGCCACGGGTATGGTGAACGAAATTTACCACCCCGGTTACGTTGCAAAAAGAATGGAAATCGGCGCGGTTATCGGCGCGGTGCCTAAGGGTTCTGTACGCCGTGAAGAGCCGATTAGCGGTGACGTTGTAATATTGTTAGGTGGCAAAACAGGACGCGACGGTTGCGGTGGAGCGACAGGTTCAAGCAAAGCGCACAGCGCATCAAGTCTTACAACTTGCGGTTCAGAAGTCCAAAAAGGTAACGCACCCGAAGAGCGCAAAATTCAAAGACTGTTCAGAAATTCTGAAGTATCACTCTTGATAAAACGATGTAATGACTTTGGGGCAGGCGGCGTATCCGTGGCAATAGGGGAACTTGCCGACGGACTAGAAATTGACTTGAACGCCGTGCCAAAAAAATACGACGGACTTGACGGAACCGAACTTGCAATCAGCGAATCGCAAGAAAGAATGGCTGTCGTCGTGGCAAAAGAAGATGCGGAAAAGTTTATATCTCTTGCAAATGAAGAAAACTTGGAAGCCACTCCAGTTGCCGTTGTGACAGATGAAAAACGCCTAAAAATGAAGTGGAACGGACGCATTATCGTTGACGTTTCGCGTGAGTTTTTGAACAGCAACGGCGCGGAGAAACACACCGTAGCCGCGGTTAAACAGCCCCAAATGGAAGATAAACACCAAGTTTCGGATTTTTCCAGCGGATTACTCGCTTTGGTCAATAATCTCAACACTTGTTCGGGCAGAGGACTGTCGGAACGTTTTGACTCCACAGTCGGGGCCGGCACCGTACTTATGCCGTTTGGCGGAAAATACCAAAACACGCCAATTCAAACGATGGTGCACAAGGTCAGCGTTGAAAAGGGCGATACGGACACTTGCTCTCTTATGAGTTGGGCGTTTAACCCGTATTTGAGTGAAAGAGATTGCTTTTTGGGCGCGTACCGCGCTGTGGTTGAAAGTGTGGCAAAACTAATTGCCGCAGGTGCGCCGTATAAAGACATTTATTTGACCTTTCAAGAGTATTTTGAAAAGCCGAAAAACGTTCCCGAGCGATGGGGCAAACCGCTTGCCGCGCTACTTGGCGCATATCGCGCGGGGAAGGATTTGGGGTTTGCGGCCATTGGCGGCAAAGACAGTATGAGCGGAACGTTTGAACATATCGACGTGCCTCCCACACTTGTTTCGTTTGCGGTGACAACGGCAAAACTCAGCGATATAATCACTCCCGAATTCAAAAACGTCGGCGACAAGGTTTATCTAATGAAACCCGAAATCGCCGCGGACGGTCTTGTGAATACCGAAGATTTAATTTCTAAGTTCAATGCCATTTACGAATTGAAAAATCAGGGTATAATCAAAGCAGTATACGTTGCCGGCTTTAACGGCGTTGCAGACTGCATATTGAAAATGTCTTTCGGCAACCGCTACGGCTTTAAGTTCGACGATAGCGTATCCCTTGACACACTCTTCGGCGATGCGGGGATTGCGTTTGTCGTTGAAGCAAATAAGCCAATTGACGGCGCTAAGTGTCTTGGCACGATAACGGCAGAATTGGAGTTTAGCCTTGGCGTGGAAAAGGTAAGTTTTGACCAAGTTTTCGGCGTATATGAAAACAAGCTTGAAAGCGTTTTCCTCTGCAATGTCAAAAGCCAAAATACCGATGCAGTTCCTTCACTTTTCAAAGGCAATGAGGGAGAAAAGTCGGAGCCGAAACACTCAACTATACGCGTTGCAAACCCAAAATTTTTGATACCCGTATTCCCCGGAACCAACTGCGAGTACGATAGCGCGAAGGCAATCTCCCGCGCAGGCGGCGAGGCGGAAATATTTGTTATCAAGAACCTAAGCGCAGACGCACTTAACGAATCGGTAAACGAGTTCGCAAAGAAAATCAAATCGTCGCAGGCAGTGTTTATCCCCGGCGGTTTCAGCGGCGGCGACGAGCCCGACGGCAGCGCGAAATTTATAACGGCATTTTTCAGAAACGGTGCGGTAAAAGATGCCGTACACGAACTTATCAAAAACCGCGATGGCCTTATGGCGGGCATCTGCAACGGCTTTCAAGCGCTCATAAAACTGGGACTTTTGACCTACGGCGAAATTGTCGAAACAAAGTCCGACGAGCCGACTTTGACGTTTAACACCATTTCTCGGCACCAGTCTATGATAGTCAGAACCGCCGTCACGTCCGTCAAATCGCCGTGGCTCAACAAAATGAGCGTCGGTGACATCGTAAACGTGCCCGTATCTCACGGCGAAGGCAGGTTTTTGTGCAATAATGATTGGCTTAAGCGATTGAATGACAACGATCAGATCTTCAGCCAGTACGTGGATATAGAAGGCAACGCCAAGTCAAACGTACGTTTCAATCCTAACGACAGCGTATGGGCGATCGAGGGCATTACCTCTCCCGACGGCAGAGTACTGGGCAAGATGGGACACAGTGAAAGAACGGGCAAAGGACTATATCTCAACGTACCCGGAAATTATGATATTAAGCTATTCGACAGTGCTGTCGGATATTTCAAATAGGAGGAACATATGGCAAAATTTTTCAACGAACCTTCCAGAACGTTTAACGAATATCTGTTGATACCCGGTTACACCGACGAAAACTGTATCCCGGCAAAAGTGTCGCTAACGACGCCGCTTGTCAGATTCAAGAAAGGCGAAAAACCGGCGTTATCCATAAACATTCCGCTCACTTCCGCGATTATGCAATCTGTCAGTAACGACACGCTTGCAATCGCATTGGCACGCGAAGGCGGAATATCGTTTATATACGGTTCGCAATCAATCGAAAGCGAAGCGGAAATGGTGCGCCGCGTAAAAAGTTATAAAGCGGGATTTGTCGTGTCCGACAGCAATCTGACACCTGAAAGTACTCTCGCCGACGTTTTGGATTTGCTGTCTAGAAAAGGGCACAACACAATGGCGGTGACCGATGACGGCACATCAAACGGCAAACTTATGGGTCTTGTCACAAGCCGCGACTACCGTGTCAGCCGTATGCCTCTTGATATGCAGGTCAAGGAGTTTATGACTCCGCTCAAAAAACTCATCACCGCGCCAGCAAACACAAGTTTGATTGAAGCAAACGACATAATTTGGGAACATAAACTAAACTCCATTCCGATTGTTTCCGACGACGGCAAACTTTTATATTTGGTTTTCAGAAAGGACTATTCACAGCATAAAGAGAACCCGGAAGAACTGCTTGACGAGCATAAGAGATATATGGTCGGCGCAGGCATAAACACTCTCGATTATGAAAAACGTATACCCGCGCTTATCGAGGCAGGAGTCGACGTGCTTTGCATTGACAGTTCCGAAGGCTACACCGTTTGGCAGAAAAAGACTTTGGAATACGTCAGAAAAAATTATGGCGACAAAATAAAAATCGGAGCCGGAAACGTCATTGACAGAGAAGGTTTTTTGTTCCTTGCCGAATGTGGCGCGGACTTTATAAAGGTAGGTATCGGCGGAGGTTCAATCTGCATAACCCGTGAACAAAAGGGCATCGGCAGAGGACAAGCCAGTGCGCTTATCGAGGTTACCGCCGCAAGAAAAGAATACTACGAAAAGACAGGAGTATATATACCTATTTGCTCCGACGGCGGAATTGTGCAAGATTACCATATGACGCTTGCACTTGCAATGGGCGCAGACTTTTTGATGCTGGGCAGATACTTTGCCCGCTTTGACGAAAGCCCAACAAACAAACTTGTTATCAACGGCAACTACGTCAAAGAGTATTGGGGAGAGGGCAGCAATCGCGCCAGGAACTGGCAGCGTTACGACCTCGGCGGAAAGAGCGGACTTAGTTTTGAAGAGGGAGTGGACAGTTACGTTCCTTACGCAGGCCGCTTGAAAGACAACGTCGGCAAGAGCCTATACAAAGTGAAATCGACTATGTGCAACTGCGGAGCAACGGATATAGCCACTCTCCACAAGACTGCAAAGATGACGCTTGTTTCCGCCATTTCCATCACCGAAGGCGGCGCTCACGACGTTATCCAAAAGAATACAACATACGTAAATAATTAAAAGTACTTCCTCATTACGAAGTTACGAACGCGTGCCGCAGGGCGGCGAGAAAGTGAGCGCCGAGCACCAGACACAGTGCGCAGGCATAGGCACACCTAGCCGCGAAGCGGAAAGAGGGGGCACCCCCACCGCGCAAAGGCACGCGAACGGCAAAATGGGTTATACGATAGTCAGCGTGCCGACTGCGGAAGGGGGAAGAGTAGACGCCGTCCATAAGCCACAGCCGCCGTAGGGGGCGTGAAAAGGACGAGCGTCTACGAGCGGCAAGCGGCATAATAAAGCGACGATACTTGATGTGCGAGAGCCGAGTGTGTCCCCGCCGCAAGGCTCGCGTGGGTCCCTTTAGGGGGAACGCGATGGGGGAAACACCTGAGGAAAGGGGAAATTTCAAGATATTTAGTGGTGGGAGAAATACCTCCTTGTGGGGAAAGAGGGGGCATTCAGAACCTGTGAGGGAGTGCTACTTCAAAATTGCGAATTAAAAAATTATTTAAAAAGGACAAAACACATGACAATCGTTGACGGAAAACTTGTGTCAAAACTTACGCGCGATGAGGTAAAAGCCGAAATAGCCGCACTGCCAATTGAAAAAACCGGCGTCCCTATTGGGCTTGCCGTAATTTTAGTTGGTGATGATCCTGCCTCTCAGGTTTACGTTAGAAACAAAATCAATGCTTGCGCAGAAGTGGGTATGGATTCGGTTTTGGTCAAATTGCCCGCTGACAGCACTTTCGATGAGGTTATCAGCAAAATCCGCGAATTAAACGATGATAGAAATATCAGCGGTATTATACTTCAACTGCCCGTGCCGAAGCATCTTAACGAGGCAAAACTTTTGGAGGCTATAAATCCAAGCAAAGACGTGGACGGTTGCCACTACGTTCAAAAGGGCAAGTTGTGGACGGGGCAGCCCGAAGTGATACCTTGCACGCCTTACGGTTGTATGAAATTGCTTGATTATTATTCCATTTCGTTGCAAGGCAAAAACGCAGTCGTTATCGGACGCTCAAATCTTGTGGGTAAGCCGCTTGCTCAACTGTTGCTTGACAAAAACGCTACCGTTACCATTTGCCATTCCAAAACCGAAAACTTGAAAGATATAACTTCACGCGCGGACATAGTTTGCGTTGCCATTGGCAAAGTAAAATATCTGAAAGCCGATATGATTAAAGAAGGAGCGGTCGTAATAGACGTTGGCATGAACCGTGACGAAAACGGCAAGCTTTGCGGAGACGTGGACTTTGAAAACGTGGCTCCGAAATGCTCGTACATCACGCCTGCTCCGGGTGGAGTGGGTTTGATGACTGTTGCTATGCTGCTCAAAAACACAGTTCAAGTCTATAAACTCCAAAACGGTTTAGCGTAGTATCCGTCATATTGAACCGAACAAAAGTTAACAGAAAAATTTGTAGATTATAAAATTACAGTACAACCGCTTTCGAGAAAGTGTAAATTCAGAAACAATTTCTACATAAAAAAGCCCCGCAACTTTTTCAAGTTTGGGGCTTTTTCAGTTATTATCATTATTTAACTGTAGCAGTTTGTGAACGAAAACGTTTAGATTTCAGGTATTGCAACGTTTGTGATAAGCGTCAAAACATGGTCGGCCATTCCGTCGTTGCCATAAACTACATTGCCTGTTACGGTTTTCCCGTCTCCGGCCACATCGGCGGTGCCTACTTTCCCAAGGTTGCTCACAAAAGCACTGAAACCTTCGCCGATTTTGCCGTTGACAGTGTCAACGCCGTTCCCTGTGTCTTCTCCGGATTCTTCAGAGGCTTTTGCTGCCAGAACCGCGAAGATTGCCGATGCCACTGCATTGTTTTGGTCGTTTATGCGCAATTCTTTTGATGTGCATTTTATAACGCCTGCTTTGACCTCTTCGGTGCCTACGGATTCAACTTCTATGGTTTGATATGACACAAGATATACTTTATTGGGGATATTGATAATACTGCTAAGCGGTCCAAGAGCATTCTCAACTTCCGCTTTAATGGAAGTAAGACTTATTGATGCGACAAGTCTCAGCTCAGCTTTCCCGTCAGGCAGTTTTGTGATTGTGATTTCGTCGAAGTTCGCTCCCAAATCGGCAAGGTATTTCAAACTGTCGTCTGCGCTTGCCTCGTCGTTGGCTTTTCCTACGATTTCGCTGAATATGTAGGCAAGGGTTGTGTCGTTGTATGAAATTTTATACTGCGCATCATATGTAATTTCGCCCGCTAGTATAGCAGAATAGTCGGGCTCGCCCGTTTCCCCGTCAACGGGAATCGAACTGCCTTCGGTATTGTTCTTTGCCGCGGCTCCGTCTACTTCAGCATCCGGTTTGTTCTTAACAATATCGTCTTCGTTTACAGTGCCGAAACTTTTGAAAAACTTAATTATGTCAAGAAGTTTTGCGTCGGCAAGTCCCATAGTGCGAAGCGTTTCGCCTTCAAAAATTTCCTTATCTGCCAGGCCTAACTTTGCGGGAGTAAGATTAAGCACAACGAGAACGGCACCGCCAATAAGTGCGACGATAACGACTATTGTGATTACAAATTTAAGCAAACAACCTATTGGTTTTGATATAACGCCCATAAATGTTCTCCTCAAGTAAATTTTCGCGTCTATCGCGTTAGAATTAATATATCATATGCTAAAAAAACGTGCAAGCGAATAGTGATATCGACAAAATTTGTAGAAACACTAAAAACAGCCGCTTCAAAAAGATGGACAGCTTTTAAAGTCAAATTTGCATGTTAGTATCATAAATTTATTTAGTTTGAAAACGAACTTGCAAAACTTGATTATGAAATAGATTTATACTTTTTTCCAAGCTTTTGGATAGAAAAGCAAAAGAATGGGGAAGATTTCTAATCTTCCAATCAGCATATCAAAGCACAAAATCAATTTTGCGGGCGTTGCAAACACGGAATAATTTGATGCGGGACCAACAAATCCTAAGCCGGGACCGATATTGTTTAGGCAAGCGATTACGGCACTGAAATTTGAAACCAACCCTTCCGGATTATGCACGGATTTTGAAATACACATCAAAAGCGTGGATAACACAATCGTTAAAACGTATATGGTGAAGAAAGTGTGAGTGTTGCCTATTATGCCTTGAGGAAGAGGTTTCCCATCCATTTTTAGGGTATAGACCGATCTGGGAGAGAGAGTGTTTTTTATTCCTAAATATGAAGATTTTGCCAAAATCACAACTCTGGACACTTTCATACCGCCGGCGGTGGAAGATGCGGAACCGCCTATGCACATAAGCAGTAGCAGCAAAGCTTGTGAAAAAATCGGCCACGTTGTATAGTCTGCAGTTGTAAAACCGGTTGTTGACATAAGCGAGGCTGTTTGAAAAGCCGAGAAACGTATTGTATCGGCAAGTGTTGCATAGGTTGACGGAATCGCAAGACATATCGTAACTGCGGCAGTGCCTAAAACATAAATCGCAAACATAGCTATTGTTTCTTCATGTTTGAGCGCTTTTAATACTTGCCCGACAATTATGAAGTAATAGACGTTGAAATTGACTGAGAAAATCAACATAAATATGGTTATTGTGACGTCGATACCAACAGAATTATAAGCGCCGATAGAAGCGTTTTTGATTGAAAAACCGCCTGTTGATGCGGTGGAGAAGGCATGGCATACGCTGTCAAATAACGGCATTTTGAAAATGCAGAGAACGGCAATCAATATAATTGTCAACACAACGTACATCGCATAAAGTATTTGTGCCGTAAAACGTAGTTTGCTGACAAGTTTGCCAAACTGCGGTCCGGGCATCTCGGCTTTTGCCAGTTGAGTTGCCGTTTGGTCGTTTTTTGGGAGAATTGCAATGATAAAGACAAGAACTCCCATTCCGCCTATCCATTGAGTCAATGCTCGCCAAAATAGAAGTGATTTAGGCAAGGCTTCCACGTCTTTTATTATGCTTGCTCCGGTTGTCGTAAAACCGGAAACGGATTCAAATAAAGCATCCATAAACGATGGAATATATCTGGAAACGACAAAAGGTATACAACCGATTATACTAAGCAAAATCCAAGCAAGCCCACATATGATAAATCCGCACGCGGGTTTCATATCGCGCTTGTCGGGGGCCGGACGGCACAGCAAACCAAGCGCGCCCAATACAATGCAGATTGTAATGGTAAGGCCGAATGAGTGGACTGCGCCGTCGCCGTAACCGATAGATAAAAACAGAGGAATAAAAAGCAATCCCCCGCTTATAAGCGCAATCTGCCCCAATACGTAACCTGTCAGTCTATAATTCATTTCAATATATCGTTTAAGTCGTCAAGTCCTTCATTGAGCGTCACAACTATGACGTTGTCACCTTTTTCTATTGTGTCTTTGCCGGACGGCGTTATGAGCACTTTATCACGGAAAATCCCGGCGATAAGCAGATCCTTTTTGAGTTCGAGTTCAGATAAAGGAACGCCGATTCCTCCGAAGTTGTTATCAACGCTGAACTCCAACGCTTCGGCTTTGTCGTTGATAATGTGGAACAGTGATTTAACTTGACTGCCTTTTGTATTTCCTATTGTCCTAACAAAACGAACAATTTGATCTGCGGTGGCATTCTTGGTTGAAACGACGCTGTCAATGCCGCTGTTTTGAAGCATTTTAAAATAACTTATCTGGTCGATTTTGGTTATTACTTTTTTGACCTTGTTTGACAATGCGAACATACTCATTATGATGTTTTGTTCGTCGCTGTCGCCAAGAGCCACAAATGCGTCGGCGGTGTTGATGCCTTCTTCACGTAGCAGCGTTTGATTTGTGCCGTCGCCTAATATAACTTCTGTGTGTATAAGGCTTTCAGACAATTCGCGGCACTTTTCGGAATCTTTTTCTATAATTTTTGTGCTAAAGCCGTACTTGTCCAAATTTTGGCACAAGTACATCGCCGTTCTTGAACCGCCGACAATAATGATTTTCCTTGTCTTGCCGTAAAACCCGAGTTCTTTGAAAAAAGCGGATATTTGTTTTTTCACTGCCGTGACGTACAGCCTGTCTTCTGCTTCAATAACAAAATTTCCGTCTGGAATAATCGCCGTTTCGCCTCTTCCGACAGCGCAAATCAATACTCGGTTTTTTACAACGTCGGAAAGTTTGTTCAGTTGCACACCCACAAGTTCCGAATCGGCTGTAACCTTGAATTCTACAAGTTCGACCTTGCCTTCGGAGAATTGATCGACTTTGATTGCCGAAGGAAAACGCAGAATGCGGCTGATTTCCATAGCAGTTTCAAATTGAGGATTCACCATCAATGAAATTCCGAGTTCGTTGTCTGAGTCGTAAAGTTCAAAATAGTCGTTTTTGCTGATGCGCGAAATAGTTTTGTTTACGCCCAAACGTTTTGCGATGATACAGCACAAAATATTAAGTTCGTCATGGCTGGTCGCGGCAATAAACAAATCCGTGTCGGATACGCGAGCCTCTTTAAGCACGCTATGGCTGACGCAGTTGCCAACAACGCCCGTTACGTCAAAGCGGTTTACAGCGTCGTCGACTCTGTTGTTTTCTGTGTCTATAACTATAACGTTGTGGCCCTCTTCCGAAAGGGTCTTCGTGAGATTGATTCCCACTGAGCCTAAGCCGACAATGATAACGTCCATTTGCACCTCGGAATTTTTTAATAATTATATCACCAAAATTTGGATATAGCAAATACTTTTGATTAGAGCCGTATGCACCTATATTTAATGTCGACGAAAATGGCAAAACTATAAACTTTACCGTTAATTTGAATAATTTTGTTTAAATTTTACGGTATAAGAACTAAATCGGCGTTTGCGATATTTTTGCCGTTTGGTAAAAAAATCAATTTAAATTTGACTGACTTATTTCGGCGTGTTAGAATTGATTTGACTTTAAGCGGATGAATGCCGTTATTGCAAGGGGTTAGTATGAAAGCAGGGAAAATCGCACACATAGCGTTTATAGCAGAAGACATTGAAAAAGCAAGCGAACACTATTCGAAATTGCTTGGCATAAAAAAATGGTATGAACTTGTTTGCAGCAGCGAACTTGAACTTTACTACAACGGAGAACGCAAAAATTGCGACGTCAAAATTTGGTACGGCGGGAAGGGTCATACGTCGGTTGAGCTTATTCAAACACGTGGAGATAAAAATATTTACTCAACTTTTTTGGAACGACACGGTGAAATGATTCACCACGTTCAATACTATGTCAAAGATTTGAAAAAAGCCATTGAAGAGGTAAAAAAAGAAGGTTTAAAAGTTATCCAAAATGCCAACTTTATGTCTAAGAGTATGAAGGTAAAATATGCCTACGTTGGCAAAAGCGAAGACAGTACTGTGCTGGAACTTATTGAAGCAACACTGCCGTTTGGCATCAAAAAAGACGATATGCCATTTGAATTGGTGCTTGGCAGATTGACGGGCAATTTCAAAAGAGTTAAATAATGGGTTCAATAAGCAAAGACCTTACCAATCAGTACTCAAAATCAGTATTAAATTTAATTTTAAATTTATCATAAAAAGGGTGCGCTCTGCACCTTTTTATTTTTTGCTTCAAAAAGCTTTAAAAACTTATGCATTTTAGGGGGTGACAAGGGCGGTTTGATATGATAAAATATCATATGAATACGCAGTTGAACCAAAATTTAACATTGGCGTGTGCTCAAAGGGAGTTTTAAATGGATTACAAAATGCTTTTTACGCCGATGAAGATAGGCGGTTGTGAAATCAAGAACCGTATTGTTATGGAACCTATGCTTATGGGTATGGGGCAGTTGGACGGCAGAGCGACTGAACAAATGATGGATTATTTCGAAGAGCGCGCGAATGGCGGAACGGGACTTATAATCAACGAAATCACGCGCGTCAACGACGTCCACGGCGCAGGAGCCTTTGCACAACTGGGTGTTTCTAAGGATTATCAAATCGACGGACTAAAACAATTTGCCGACCGCATACATAAACACGGCGCAAAACTATTTATTCAATTGCATCATCCGGGCAGACAAAACATCGGCCTGCTCATAAAAACGGTGCCGCTTTGCATAGCCTGCACCCGTGTTGTAAAATCTTTCCCCAAAATGCTTTTCAAAGTTGCCCCCGGCATCGGCAAAAAAATGATTGAAAAGCAACTTACGTTCAAAACCGTTTCGGCATCCGCTTGCGAAGAAAGTTATTTCGCAAACAGCAAAGTGCGTGCACTCAAACATTCTGAAATCAAAGAACTCGTTCAGCAGTTTGTGGACGGCGCAGTCCGTTGCAAAAAGGCGGGCGTTGACGGAGTTGAACTTCACGCAACTCACGGTTATCTTATTCAGCAATTTTTGTCACCAAATACCAATCACCGCACGGACGAATACGGCGGCGGTTTTGAAAACCGCCTGCGTTTTTTGAAAGAAATCGTTGAAGGCATCAGAAAAGCATGCGGAGATTATCCCATTATCGTGCGCCTAAGCGCGGACGAGTGTTATTCCTATATAGGAAAGCCCGACAAAGGTTACGACCTTAAAACGGGTGTGGAATACGCAAAAGCAATTGAAAAAATGGGCGTGGACGCGATAGACGTGTCTTCCGCCGCATACGACACGTTTAACTATTGGCTTGAACCCACGTCATTTGAACTCGGCTGGAGAAAACATATGGCAGCGGCAATCAAAAAGGAAGTCAAAATTCCGATTATCGCCGCAAACCTTATCCGCACGCCCGAACAGGCGGAACAACAGCTACAAGACGGCATACAAGATTTTGTCGGACTCGGCAGACCTCATATTGCCGATCCTCACTTTGCCGAAAAGGCGCAGTCGGGCAGAAGCGACGAGATAAAACGCTGCATCTGCTGTTTGTATTGTATCCAGAGCATGCAAGATAATGCCTACGTCGGCGGCTGCGGCGGTTGCTCGGTCAATCCGTCTGTCGGCCATGAGAAAGAATATAATGCACTCAAAAAAGACGGCAACGGCAGAGTCGTTGTCATAGTCGGCGCAGGCATGGGCGGTCTTAACGCCGCAGAAATACTTGCCAAACGCGGATTTAAGCCCGTGGTGCTTGAAAAAGCGGGTGAAGTCGGCGGACAAATTCAACTTGCAAATAAACCTCCCAAAAAGGAGAAGATCGGCTGGTGCGCCATCGACGCCAAAAAGAACGCCGAAATCGCAGGAGCGAAAATCGTACTCGGTGTTGAAGCAACTCCCGAAATCATAGATTCTTACAAACCCTATGCTGTCATTATTGCAACGGGTGCAGTTGCAGTCAAGCCGCGTTCAATCGAGGGCGTGAACGGAAGCAACGTCTTTACAACAACCGAAATTTTGGACGGCTCCGTCAAACTTGAAAACAAAAATGTTGTTATCGTCGGCTCTGGTATGACAGGACTTGAAACAGGCGAAATGCTTGCCGAACACGGCAACAAACTCACCGTTGTCGAAATGCTTGAAGAAATCGCCCCCGGCATTTGGTTCCAACTCAAAGACGACCTTATCCCCAAACTTGACAAAGTCGGAACAAAGTATATCGTTTCGCACAAATTGTGCTGTATAGACGAAAAGGGCATAACACTTTGCCCCGTCCGCTATGAGAAAAATCCCAACTACAAAAAAGACCTTGCAGCGGGCAAACGCGCTTTGCCTAAACTGGCAATCGAGTGCGGCAAAAAAGTTCATTACGATTTTGACGCAGTCGTGTTATCTCTCGGTTCACGCCCTGTCGAAACGCTTTCTAAAGCGCTTGAAGGCAAATACGCAGGCGGTGTCTACGTCATCGGCGATGCTCGAGGAATAGGCAGAATTTCTGATGCCACGGGTGCCGCTTTTGACGTGGCTGTTCGCAAGATAAAATAGAGCCGATGACGTTATAGGGGGCACCCCCACCGAACAAAGGTTCGCGAATGATAATTTGAGTTATACGATAGGCAGCGAGCCGACTTCGGAAGGGGGAAGAGGAGCAACCGCACGAAAGTCACAGACTGCGGTAGCAGTCGTGCAAAGGGCGAGTTGCGACGACGGCGACGCAAAGGGCATAGGGAGAATTTCTGATGCAACAGGTGCGGCTTTCGACGTGGCAGTCCGCAAGATAAAATAGAGCCGATGACGTTATAGGGGGCACCCCCACCGAACAAAGG
>CAYJCS010000017.1:0-15523 GCA_964368715.1 uncultured Bacteroidaceae bacterium
GTTATATAAAAGTTTTGGGGTTTGTCAAGGGGACTTTTGCCAAAAAGGCCCCTTGACTGAAATCAAACCAAAAACAATCCTTAAAAACTGCTTTGAATGGAGCGGGTAATGGGGTATAATAGTAAAACTATGGAGATAAGGCAGGTACAACTCAACAATTTTCGCAATTATGAATCGCAGACGGTGAAGTTTGCGGGCGGTTTAAACGTGTTGTACGGCGAAAACGCAAGCGGAAAGACAAACCTGCTTGAAAGTGTTTACATATGTTCGGTTTTCCGCTCTCCAAGGACGACCAAAGACAAAGAGTTGATACGCTTGGGGGCAGACAAGGCGGTTGTGCGCGTAGTTGTCGAAAAGCGGTTTAGAAAGCACACAATTGATATGCAGATTGATGCGCAAGGCAAAAAAAGAGTGCTGATTGATGGTATTCCTGTTCAGCGCGCGGGTGAACTTTTGGGAGTTTTGGGAGTGGTGTTTTTCTCCCCGGACGAACTTAAACTTGTGAAGGAATCGCCCGTTGAGCGAAGAAGATTCTTGGACGTAGGGTTATCGCAGCAACAGAGAAGTTATTTTTTGGCACTGCAAAGATACAACAAAATTTTGAAACAGAAAAACAACCTATTAAAAGAAAGTCGAAACGCGAAGAATCTTGACGAAATGTTGGATGTGTGGGATGTGGGGCTTGCCGAGCACGGAGCGCTCATCATCAAAAAGAGGACGGAATTTGTCGATTCGTTATTAAAACACGCGGGAAAATTCCATTCTGAATTAAGTGAAGAGAAAGAAGAGCTTAAACTTCAGTACGAGAGCGATATTCAAAGAGACGGCGACATAAGGAAAAATTTGGAAAACGCGATAGCGCGCAGCCGTGAAAAAGACAAAGAATTGGGATTTTGCACGGTGGGACCTCACCGCGACGATATAAAAATAGAGATAAACGGACGCGACAGCAGGAAATTTGCCTCGCAAGGTCAGCAAAGAACGATTGCGCTGTCTATGAAACTTGCCGAAGTGGAATTGTACCTTGAAGAAGTGGGCGATGCTCCGGTTTTACTGCTGGACGACGTTCTAAGCGAACTTGATGAAAACCGCAGAGCAGTGCTGCTTAAGGCTGCGTCAAAATATCAAACGCTCATAACTTGTACTGAGTTTGAAAAAACTGTACCCGCTGCAATATTTAAAGTAAATGCGGGCAGAATCGAAAGGTGTGATGGCTGAAGTTTTTTTGGATGCTTTTATAGATAGCCTTAAGGTGTTGGCGGTGCTTGTCGTCGTCAATTTTATGTTTGCCGCGCTGGAGCCTAAACTAGCGGGAAAAATCAAGCTTAAAGGCAAATACGCCACACTTGTGGGCGTCGGTCTTGGTTTGTTGCCGCAGTGCGGTTTCAGTGTAGTGGCGACAGACTTGTACCAAAAAAGGCATATCAGCGTCGGTACGTTGCTTGGTGTTTATCTTGCAACTTCCGACGAGGCGCTGCCGATATTCCTTGCCGATCCTACCAAGGCACTTCACATACTCCCGATACTTGCGATGAAGTTTGTGATAGGGCTCATAGTGGGCTATGCGGCAGATTTTTTGTATAGAAAGAGCGCGCGTACAGTTGAGGAGCACTCCAAAGAGTGCGAACATGAGCCTGAAATTCATATCGGTTGTTGCGGACACGAAATAGAGAGTGAAAAAGACGAAGACTGTCACGACCACCACGAAAGCGAAAAGATGTGCTTTAAAGATACGATTGATAATGAAAAGCACGGAGAAACAGCGAGCAAAAGTAATGTATGCAAAAATATAGAAGACGCGCACAGTGCCGAAAAAAAGGCGAAGATAAAGCAATATCTTATTCATCCGCTTGTACATTCATTGAAAATTTTTGCCTATATCTTTGTGATAAACATTATCTTCGGCATTGTGATATACAGTGTCGGTGAAAACCAAATTTTGAACTTTTTGAGAGCGAGTAAATACGTTGCGCCAATCTATGCGGTAATTATCGGAATGATACCCAACTGCGCGTCATCGGTAATACTAAGTGACCTCTATCTTTTAGGCGGGCTTGGTGTCGGTGCGACCGTCGGCGGACTATGCATGAACGCAGGCATTGCGTTTACGGTGCTTTTTAAAAATATCAAAGCGTTAAAAGAAAATTTAACAATACTTGCGACAATGTTTTTAATTTCGGTTGCTGTCGCTTATATAATCTCTGCAATTTTCAATTTTGACGAGCTTTTGATATAAATTTTAATGCCAATTTTCGAGCAATTCTTTCTTTGACAAGTTAGGGGTGTCAAGTTATAATTTCTGTTATGAGAAAAGTGCTTTGCCCAATTTGCGGAAACGTGATCCGCTTTAACGAGACAAATAAATCGCTGATTTGCGAAGTTTGTCATTCTGCCATAAAAATCAAAATTCATAATATAGACGACAAAAATAACGTGCCCGAAAAAGATGCAGGCACGCCTAGAGAACAATTATATTCCGATGATGAAATCATTACGGCGGAACTGGATAATTCAGCGCCCGAAACAAAACAAGATTTAAGAACCAATTTATACAATGCGGTTGAAAAAGCCAAAAATACCACTTGCGATAACGTCGCAAAACAGCACGAAGAACGAGTTGGCGACAGCAGTTTCGTCTTTGGCAAAGCGCCCGTCAATAACGAAAACAAATCTGAAGCGAAAATCACTTTTGAAGCAGTTGCATATCAAAATTCCGTAGCACCGCAAAACGCCGTGCCCGCAGCAAAGGACGAGGATTTAAAGTGGATAAAATGGGCGGATATCGAGTGCGAAAGCGAACTGCTTGAAGATATAAAAATCACAAAGCCGAGTGAAGTTGCAAAGAGCAAAAAGAAAGTCAAAGTCCCGCTCAACTATCGCCTTGCTTATGTGCCGATATATGCAATCTGCACGTTTATCTCTCTGTTATTGATGCTTTATACCCCGTTTTTGCAGATAAACGGCGATAATTATTCTACTGTATACGGTGCAAAACTGATTGGTGCGCTATTCTCTATCGGCACTTTCCCGTCAGGAATCCATTTATTTGAATTTATTGCCGGCGTGCTTTTAGCGTCTATGGTTTTAAGTTCGGCAGCCTATCTGGTCTTTGCCTTTCGTACTTACGGCGAATACAACGATAAAATATTAAAAAAATCCTATCTGTTTTCCATATTAAACACAGGACTGACACTCTTAATCTTTTGTATGTTCGGCATAATTGCGGCAAAGATGATTGCTGATTACGGCAGTATAAAAATGCTTTACAGCGGAACTTTTATCGCTGTTCCGTTGCAGATTTACTCTGTCGCCGCAAACAGCGACAAGATGCCAAAATACCGTGACGAGAAAAAAGTTCTCCTCTCGCCAAAAAGCACCCGTCGCAAGGCCTACGTACTGCTCGGCATAAGCATGTTCTTCGTTTGGTCGCTGATTTTTAACACTCTAATATCTTTGGGCTCCAACATTGCTTACAACGTAATCCACAGCCTGACAAACGGCACGTCAAACATTCTTCCCAAGTTGTCCACCTTGTCTTTGGGCGCATTTGGGGTGGCGTTCTCGTTTGTTTGGGGCGGCTCTATAAACGTCGTTTCCGCAACGGCCAACTATCTTATCTATTCCTACATTCAATATGCTACGCTCGCCGCAACCGCTCTTTTAATCATTGTCTACGCACGCTATGCAGGAAAGACGGCCGGCATATTCTTGGACGAAATTAAGCCCAAGGGGAATGAAAACGTACTTTTGGAAAACGAAATCAAGGAACTCAACCTTGCAAAGTTTTTGAAAAAATCCTCGTCATTTTCGTTTATTATTTACGCAGTCACCATAACACTTGATGTTGTGGGATATGTCGTGCTCTACTCAGGCACTTCAAATCTTCTTCCCGCGCTCTTTACAATGATTTCGTTTGTGATAGCCGCACTTATCCGCCGTTATCCTTATGCCGTGCTTGCCAGAGAACAGTATATGAAAGCCTATGTCGAGTACGAAGAAATGGGTGCGGATATTCCGCCTATGACAAAAAAGCAGCGCTCATCGCTGGAACGCACCGCCCTGCTTTCCGCCCTTCTTTGCTCCGTCGCTTTTATGATCTCCGTGTTTTTGCAGTATTAGAGATAAAATTTTTTCGGATTGATTTTTATAGATATGCGTAAAGGGGGCTTTTTAGGCAAAAAGCCCCCTTTACAATCCCCAAAAACTTTTAAAAAATTGCCGAAAGTGTGATTTGTATTAATAATTATTATAATCAAATAGCGGGAGTTTTACAATTCACGCTTTCGGCAGGTTTATAATTTATTAAGTTGCTTATGAGAAAAATTTTAGGGCAAGGAAAAATTAACACTAGTTGAGAATTAAAAAGCGAGAGAATTTAGTTTCTCTCGCTTTTAAGAATGTTTATTTCTTATTTTATAGATTTTCGATAGTTTCGGGGTATTTGAAGTTGTTTTGTTCTCTGCATAAATCCAGCATAGTCATGACATCTAATGTGGCGGAGTGAGGCATAAACTCGTTTTGTTTTTTCCCTTCGCGCACGTCTAACGCAAATGCGTCAAACTCATAGATATAACCGCGTTTGCATTTTACTGTTTTGCGCCCTTCGTCGGTGACAAGAGTTGCGCGTGTGGGTTTGTAGAACATATTGGATTTTATATATCCTTTCGTGCCGACTATCTTTGAATGATAGGTTTTTAGTCCGTCAAAAGAGCAGTTAAGGCGGCAAGTTGCGTCGGGATTTTCGTATGTTAAGACTATGTTATCGTCATAATCCACTCCGCCGTCAAGTCTTGTTTTGCATGTTAGGGTAGAAGGACTGCCAAGTAGCATATGGCAGTATGCAATAGGGTATACGCCCAGGTCAAGCAGTGCTCCGCCGGCATACTCAGGTTTCCACACGCGGTCGGACATAAAAGGTTTTGTGATTTTTACAGGCAGGCAAAAATTTGCGCTGATAAATTTAATATCGCCTATCTTTCCGCTTCTAACCCAGTCGCAAATTTGGCGGACAACGGGATTGAACCTCGTCCACATGCCCTCCAATACATAAACGCCCTTTTCTTCCGCTCTGTCTAAAACGGCTTTTGCCTGCTCGAGATTGACAGTGAAAGCTTTTTCGCAAAGGACGGGAATTCCCGCGTCGATACATTTTATTAGATACGGATAGTGAACGGAATGAGGAGTGGCGATATATACGCCGTCAACGTCTTTTCTTTTTAGTGCGGAATCAATATCGACTTCCACCGCCGCGCCGAAGCGGTCGGCAAACTTTTGAGCCTTGCTTTTTGTGCGTGAAAAAACCGCGGCAACGGTGTGTCTGCCTGTTTTTGTTATTTCTCTCATGACTGTACCGGCAATTCTTCCCGTGCCGATAACCAGCCATCTAAATTCGGTCATACTTGTTCTCCTGTATATTTTAGGCAAATTGTTTCAAGCAAGTTCATAAAGTCCGCATCGACGTTTCCGGTGTAATTATCGCGCGAAATCACAAATTTGGCCGACGTCACAAATTCGTCTTTGTCGGTATACAAGGCGGATGCCGAATATATTGCGATATAAATGCGGTAAGTCGCCTCGTGGTATTTTTTGCTGTCAGCTAAAGTAATGGTAAAACAATAATTATAAAAATCCAGCGAAAAATCCTGTTCATATGCCAGTTTTGGTACACTTTTCAGTTCGTCAACAACAGAAACAAAGTCCTCTCCTTGCAAAACGACGTCTAAATTTTTGTCGGGACGGTACATTTGAATTCGGAGAATTTCCGCTTCAATCGGAACGGCATAAACGTCTCCCGTGCCGACGCACGCATAAAGCACAACGCACAATAGGGCAAGTACCATAATCAACGAATATAGCCTTAAAAACTTTTTCATAATACAATTATTTCACCCTATCGCGCTCTTGTCAAGATTGACATAGAGCCACCTTAATGATAACATTATTGAGGGTGCAAAATGGAAGAAGAAAAGATTTCAATATTAGAGCAAAATCAATCGTCAGACAGCAAATCCGTCGCCCCCGACGGCGGTTTTGATATGAACGCTGCTTTATTGCTTTCTGCAAAACAAACCGAAGCAAAAGTTGCGGCACAAATCAAAAAACAGAAGTTAATCGCCGCCATTGTGGCTCTTGAAGGTGCTATTGCGCTGATTGCGGGTATATTAGTACTTGCTCTATCAGATATTATTGCCGTAGGAATCGCGCTCCTTTTGGTGGGAGCATTTATTGTCACTTCGGTTTTGGTAATGAACGCGCGCACCATAAAAAAACTTAAACTAATGCTTGATAGGGCAAAGGGGATAGAAAAGCAAATCGCCGAGGGCAAATTTGAAACGGGCAAAGCCAACGGTGAAAATGAAAACAAAAAGGCATAAAAGCGGCGGTAAAACCGCCTAGGATAATTATGAAAGATATTAAACAACTTGTACAAGAACCTATTTTTTTTGAACGCAACAGAGTTTTTAGGATTTATCACGGCGGAAAACCGTTCAGAGAAATTTTTGCTGACGATTATGACGACGGCACGGATAATCTATTCCCCGAGGAGTGGGTTGCCAGCAAAGTCAAGGCAATCAATCCAAAATACTTCGGCGAGCGCGACGGTGTGTCCGTTGTTAAAGACACAACTATATTTTTCGACGATCTTTTAGAAGATTACAAAGAAGAACTTTTGGGAGACAGAAAATACGATTGCCTCGTTAAGTTTTTGGACAGCGCGGTTAGGTTGCCTTTTCAGGTGCATCCGACCAAAGAATTTTCAAAAAAGCATTTCAATTCCGAATACGGCAAAACCGAAGCATGGCTTGTTATCGCAACCCGACCAAATGCAAAGTTGTATTTTGGATTTAAGGACAAGATAACAAAAGAGGAATTATCGACGTTCGAGGAACGCAGTGAAAACGAAAAAGATATTATGGGCACGCTTCTGGCAGGGGTTGACGTCAAAGTTGGCGATTTATGGCTTATTCGCGCAGGGCTTATCCACGCAATCGGCGCAGGCTGTACGATAATCGAAGTGCAGGAGCCGACCGACTTTACAATTCAGCCGGAAAGATGGTGCGGCGATTATCACATCAGCACCCGCGAAGAGTATATCGGTCTTGACAAAGACACGGCCTTGAACGCAATCAATTTTGAAATTTACGGAGAGGCTGCAAAAAAATACGCGTCTCTTAACCCAAAGGCCGTAATAGACAAAGACGGATACAAAAAAGAAATTCTTGTCAGTTACGACGATACTCCTTGCTTTTCCGAGGTTAGGCACACACTAAACGGCGGCGGTTCTTTTGTCATGGATTACGCGCCGTCGGTATTTATTCTTATCGACGGAGAGGCGGAAATTGTCGGTGAAAGCTATCATAAAACAATTAAGCGCGGCGATTATTTCTATCTGCCGTACTGCGCCGAGGGCAAATTCAGCGTTACTTCAAAGACGAATGCAACTCTAATTGAGTGCTTGCCAAGCAAACAGTAAAAAACCATGCTCAAACGCAAGCGTAGCCAAGATATTTGCACTTATTAAAACTGCACTCTCTAATAACGCGGCTGGAGAAAACAATAAAATAGTGCCACAATTATGGCAGTAGATTATGTTTGATGAGGAGATAATGAAATACGAGGTTCTGTACAACGGAGTTGAAATTCCCGCTTTGGGATACGGTGTTTATCAAGTCCCCAAAGATATAACATACCGCTCTGTAAGCAATGCGATTGATGTCGGATACCGTCACATAGACACCGCCACGGCCTACGCAAACGAAAGCGAAGTCGGCGCGGCGATAAAAGACAGCGGTATAAACAGAGAGGAATTTTTTCTTACCACCAAAGTGTGGATTGACTGCTTCGGCTATGAAAAGGCAAATTTAAGCCTCGAAAAATCATTTGACGAATTAAAAACCGATTATTTGGATTTGGTGCTCCTTCATCACCCCTTCAATGATTATTACGGCGCATACCGCGCGCTTGAAAAGTGGCATAAAGACGGCAAAATTCGCGCAATCGGTGTCAGCAACTTTTATCCGGACAGGCTGAGCGATATGTGCGCATTCAATGAGATTCCGCCAATGGTCAATCAAATTGAAATCAATCCGTTTTTCCAGCAGGCGGATGCTGTGGATAATATGCGCCGTCATAATGTTGTGGCAGAAGCTTGGGCGCCGTTTGGCGAGGGAAAGAAGGGAATATTTACAAATCCCGTGCTTAAAGAAATTGGGGAGAAATACGGCAAAAGTATCCCTCAGGTGATATTGAGATGGCTTTTGGAGCGCGGTATAGTTGCGCTCTCAAAAACAACCCATAAAGATAGGATGAAGGAAAATTTCGATGTTTTTGATTTCTCGCTAACAGACGAAGATATGCAAAAAATTGCCGATTTGGACACGGGGAAGAGCGTGTTTTATGACCACCGCGACCCCAAAACTGTAGATTTTTTCTTAGATTTAATGGAGAAGAGAAAGAAAGAACGCGGCGAATAAACTATTTGTCTTCGCCCAAATTAAGCAATTTGAATGGATAGAGAGCGTTTGGAGAATCGTCTTTTATAAGATTGAAACCAAAAACGCTTTTTATATTTCCACGCTCGATAACCTCTTGGGGAGTGCCGTAGTCCACGGCGTCACCGCTTTGCATGAGCAAAATTTTATCGGCAACGGAAAAGGCTTGCGCAAGATCGTGCAACACGCTCACAACCGTTTTTCCCGCGGCTTTAAGTTTTTTCATCAATTCCAAAATTTCAATTTGGCTTTGAAGGTCAAGGTGCGTGGTCGGCTCGTCCAAAAGGAGAACGTCGGTTTCTTGGGCAAGAGCACATGCAATATAAATCCGCTGTTGTTCGCCGCCCGACATTTTGTTCAAAGGTTTAGCTACAAGGTGTTCGGTCTCCGTAAGTTTTATTGCATTCTCAATGGCAAGATGATCTTTCTCGCCCAGTTTTTTCATAAAACTCATATGCGGAAATCTACCGTGTTCGATGAGCAAACCCCCTTCAATTTGAAGTGCAGGGCGGTTTTGAGGCAGGAATGCGATTATTTTCGCACGCTCTTTTACAGGTAATGCCAGGACGTCTCCGTCGTTATAAATGACCTTGCCTTCGCACTTGATAATCCCGTCCACGGCACGCATAAGCGTGGTCTTTCCGCTTCCGTTCGGGCCCAAGATGCAAGTTATCGAACCGCTGTCGAATGTAGCACAAACGCGGTTTAATATCCTCTTTTCGCCTATATTAACGCTGAGATCTTCAATTTGCAGCAAGACGGCGTCCTCCTTTGTCGAAGATGAGGAAGAGGAAGAAGGGCACACCTAAAATTGCCATAATAATGCCAACGGGAAGTTCGAAAGGAGCCGCAACGGTGCGGGCAATCAAGTCGCATAAGAGTGTCAAGAAAGAGCCGAAGAGAGCGGTCAATATAGTTAGCCTGAAATAGTTTGAAACACCCACGATGCGTCTTACGATATGCGGTGCGATAAGTCCCAAAAAACTAAGCAGCCCGCACATTGAAACCGCGCCGCCAGATAGCAATGCCACAAAAAACAGGCAGAAAAATCGGTATAATTTTACGTTCATTCCAAGCGAAGTGGCAACCTCGTCGCCCAAACTTAAAACGCCTAAGTTTTTTGACATTAAAAGCGCGCCGATAAGTCCGATGATAATGACCGGTCCACCAAATGAAAGACTTGTAAGACTGATTTTTGAAAGAGTGCCCAGTTGAAAGGCTATGCGGTCGGACATAACGTCGGGATTTAAAAGGACTATCGCGTCAATTAGCGCGGCAAAAAGCCTAGATATGGCAATGCCCGCCAATATAAGTTTGTTTCTAGATGCACCGCTAAATCGGCCGATGGCATAAATCAACATTGCGGACAAAAACGCGCCCAAAAAAGTGCCGATTGTCTGCCCGACGAGAGAACCTGAAAACCAAACGGAAAACATAACGACGGCAAGTCCCGCACCGGAATTTATTCCAATGATGCCGGGGCTTGCAAGCGAGTTGTTGAGCATGGTTTGAAGTATCAGTCCTGAACAAGCAAGAGCCGCGCCGACCAAAATGCACGCAGCTGCGCGCGGCAGGCGCAAATGCACGATGATGATATAATCCGAAGAAGAAGGGTCGCCAAGAGCCTTAAAGACATCGGCAAAGGGTATCTTTACCGCGCCTATTGCAAGGCTTGCAAAAAACAGCACAACTGTAAGAATCAGAAGTGCCGGAATCAGATATGGCAACAATCTTTTATGCTGGATAGAGGACATCATAAAGGTATCTATAGGATTCTGCCCATCTTTCGTTTGGTTTATATTGGAAAAGATGCGCGCGGTCCAAATTTTCTTCGTCGTACAAATATACTACCTTGCCGTCTTTTACGGCGTCAAGCGATTGCCACGTCGCGCTGGATAATATGTTGTTTTCAAGCCATTGTTTTGACCTGGTGACGTTATTCACTCCCATAAAGGTAATTAAAATGAAATCGGGATTTTGATTTACGACCTCTTCCATAGAGAACGTGAGATTGCCTTCATCCGAATCCGTTGCCGCAACGTTTGTCGCCCCCAAGTCCTTAATCAGTTCACAAACAAAGTGTCCGCTGGCAATTACGGTAGGCGCGCCTGCGGAGCGAGTCCTTAAAAACAGCACCGAAGAAGATTGGTTTTTAGGCACAGTTGAAATTGTAGCGTCAATTTCTTCTTTAACGTCTAATCCCTTTGACTGAAATAAATCATCTCTTCCGGTCAGTTTGCAAAATTGACCAAGAACGTACAGATAATCCGAAAATTTTTCAACTTCCGCGCCAAAAGTTTTGATGCCGACGGCTTTTAATTCTTCAACAACCGTTTTGTCGTGCTTTGCCGAATATATGACTAAGTCGGGATTTAGGCTGATGATGTATTCTTTGTTGGTATAGTGAGTTTCGCCGATAACAGTAACGTTTTCGATATTAAGGCCGTAATCAAGATAATCATCGGACACGCCTACAATATTTCCCCCGGCAAGCAGCCAAACGTCCGCAACGGAAGCCTGCAAGGCAACCACGCGCTTTGGTGTTGCATCAAACGCAACGGAATAGCCCGTGCTGTCCGTCACCGGAATAACGCCTTCGTTTATATCGTTTTTAGGGTTGCAAGCGGAAAAAATCGGTACGAAAAAAAGAAGCGCCATAATAAACGCCAAGGTTGAAAAAAGGACTTTAAAGTGCGCAATTATACGTTTCATTTTCTGCAAAAACGGCGAACGGGATTATCACCGTTCGCCGTATAGGAGGAGCGCCACTATTTTTGAGGTCCTGCTGTGTGGTGCAGTTTTAGGTCTTTTACGTTGAAGTTGCTTCTGTATTCGGTTTCATGCCAGTAGATGTCTTCAGCCACCAAGCATTCCGGATTGAGGGTTATGCCGTCAAGCATAAGCTCTTTGAATTTTTTGTAACCGGCTCTGTCGATAAGGTGTCCGCCGTGCAGGTACTCGGGCTTGTAGTCCATAACCCACGCGGAGAATTTTTGCCAGTTTCCGAGAACTGCAAGTATTGTCTCTTCGGTCGCCCAGTTTAGGAACATCTTGCCGGTACGAGGAGTTTGACGTCCGGTTCTGCCGCCCAAAATAACCTTGTAGAATTTTTTGGGATCTCTTGTCCAAGCAGAGGTAGGGCAATGACGGGCACATTCTGCGCAGCCCACGCAGCAGCAAGGATCTTTTTCGATTTTGCCTGTTTCCTCGTTCAGTTCGAGGACTCTTGTTGCGTGGTGTTCGCAGGTTTTGGCGCAAAGTCCGCAGCCTATGCAACGCTCGGGATGATAAACGAGAAGTGCCTCGCCGATGATACCAAAGTCGCAAAGATGCGCTTTGTTGCAGTCGTTGGCGCAACCGGCGATATTTATCTTGATGTGGTAATGGCTGGGGAAAATTAACGGCTCGATCTTTCTTGCAAGGTCGAAGGTGTTGACGTTTCCGCAAACGCAATGGTAGTTGCCGATGCACGCAGAAATGTTTCTCGCACCGATGGTGGGATATCCGCTCTTGGGATCCCAATCGGCTTTTTCTCCGGCGATGGATTCCATATCCACACCGCACATATCGGTTTCCACTTCTTTGATGAAGGATTCCATGTATTCGTTGACAGCGGGAATGTCCTCATATTTGATGCGGCAGATGTCAAATGTCTGACGTGTGCCGAAGTGGAAATTGCCGTCGCCCCAAGTTTTTGCAATATGCTGCACGTTACCGAGAAGTTCTGCATCGACGGTGCCGCCGGGAACTCTCATTTGCAACATAAATTCTCCGGGAATTTTGGACTCGCGGAAGCAATTTAATCTAACTTTTTTGATGTATATATCGTGATTCATTTTCTACCTCCTAGTCCACCAAGTTTTTGGCGACGGTGTAGGGGAATACGGGTCCGTCGAGACAGACGTAAACTTCGTCTATACGGCAATGTCCGCATTTGCCTATGGCGCAGGACATCTTTCGTTCAAAAGACATCCAGATTTTGCTTTCGTCAAAACCGCACTTTAGCAGCTCAAGTCCCACAAACTTCATCATTATCGGAGGCCCGACAACGACGACTGCGTAATCTTCACCGAATTCTTTTAAAGGAATGTCTTTTATGACTGTGGTGACCATTCCTTTTTTGAAGCCGCACTTTTCTTCGTTGTCCAAGCAGAATGTGGCATCAAAGCCGCAGTCCCATTGATGCAAATCGTTTTCAAAAAGCACGCTGTCGGAGTTTTTAAAGCCGCAAATGAGATTAACGCTCTTTGCGAAGTCTTTATTCTTGCAGCAGTAGTTAAGCAAACTTCTGACCGGAGATACACCGGTGCCTCCCGCGATAACCACAAGGTGCTTGCCCTTGAACTGATCCATGGGCCAACCTTTGCCGTAAGGCCCTCTCAAAAACAGAGTGTCGCCGGGTTCTTTATCAAAGATGACGTTTGTGACTTTGCCAACCTTTCTGATGGTGAACTCGAGCCAACCGTCGCCTTGTTCAGAAACGGAAATAGGAGCTTCGCCGATCTTCGGGATGGAAAGTTGCACGAATTGTCCGTGCTGAGGTTTGATGTCGGTTTCAATTCTGAAGGTATACTCCAAATGTGTTTCGTGTTTGACATCAAGAATTTTGCAGGGTACGGGTTGAATAGGATTATACATAATATCGCCCTCCTAACACTCTTTTTTGATTTCTTCGACAGCCGCCGCCATTTTGCTAAGAGTGGAGGTTACCGAGATGAGTTCGGGACAGCGGTGAGTGCACCGTCCACAGCCAACGCACATGTGACTATCGCCGAAGCGAGCCTTGTAATCGTGGAACTTATGTAACATTTTGAAACGCATTTTATCGCCTGCCGTCTTTCTGAAAGACGCGCCGCCGGCCATTGTGGAGAATCCGTCAACTTGACAAGAAGACGTCACGCGGCGTCTTTCGCCCACTTCGGGATTGTCCCCGTATATAATGTCGCGGGTTGTAAAGCAAGTGCAGGTGGAACAAGCGACCGTGCAAGCTCCGCAGGAGATGCAACGTCCGTCAAATTCTTTCCACATCGGATGCGCTTTGAGTTTGTTGAGTACTTCTTTGCTGTCGATTTCGGGGACTGTGACTTTGGTAATGTTTTCGGTGATGAACTTAGGTTCAAAATCGCATTTTTCACCGTCAACAAACAGTTCTTCAATGTCTTTGAAGTTGGGCTTTGCAATGACTTCGCCGTTTTCAAAGTGGAAAGCAACGGAGTAATTGTCGGTGGTGTTTGTGCCCATGCTGACGCAGAAACAAGTGTCGTCATCGCCGTGGCATTCTAATAAGGCATAGTGCACGCGTTCACGCATGCGCTCATAGTACATATCTGTAAAGCCGCCGTTTCCTGCATAGATGCGAGCCTGCACCTTCATGGCGTTGATATCGCAAGGACGAGCAAAAACGAGCATCGGCTTTGTTGAGCATTTGCTCTCGCGATATTCGTCCTCGGTGAAATAGAACAGTGCCTGCTGTATCGGTGACAAGACCTCTTTCATAGGATAAGTCGACTTCTCGGAAGTGACTATTTCGTCAAAAGAGGAAATTTTGTCATATTTGATGATGTCCGTATCCGAATAGCGTCCTGCACAAGGGAAGCGTTTTGGCGCATAAATGTCATAACGCTCCGCAAGCTTTGAGAACAACTCTTTGGATTTGGCTTCGGAAAACTTATAACTCATGTCTTTCTCCTTTAAAAGTTATTCGACAACTTTGTAGCCTTCGTAAGTGCCCGTCATCTTCATGGCTTTTGCTTCGCCCGTGCAAGTGCCGTCGTCTTTGAAGTCGCCTTCAAGATGGAAACTGAACGGGATAAGGCCGAATTTGATGAGCATATCGTAGGAAATGTGATGGTCGTTTAATACACCGTTTGAGACCCCGTAAGTCTTCTTGTTACCTTCGTCATAGACGGATCCTGTAAACGTGGATGTGCTTTCGTCAACCACGAAGTCGGCTGTAAGAGCCATGTCGCCAAGCGGCGAATGAGCAACTATTTTCCACTTTCCTGTCAAAAAATTCATATTCTCCTCCTTTTTAACTTAGGATGTGCCAAATTGCGAAACGCCCGAAATCAATTTCATGGCTTTTCAAATTTGGCTTGATCCTCATTTATTAGTTTTTGTTGTTTCTTCTATGCCTGTATAGCACTTCTAAAAATAGCACTTCTAAAAACAGTATAACTTTGTATTTCCGCGGTGTAAAGTACGAAATATCCTAACGGCTTCATAAGTTTTTCCTTATGGATAGTTGAAAATTGCATTGACAATTTGTTGTGTTTGCATTAAAATTTGGAAAGGAGGTGTCAAATGACAATAAGAAGTTTAGAGATACTTATGGCAATAGTAGAGTGCGGAAACATGAGCAAAGCGGCCGCAAAACTCAACATAACACAGTCGTCTGTCAGCCAGACGGTTTCGGATATTGAAAAGGAATACGGTGTATTGCTCTTTGACAGACTCAAAAACGGTTTGCATTTGACCGCAGTGGGAAGTGATGTTGTTTCATACGCCAGAAATATTCTCAATTTGGAGACGGAGATGCGCAGCACTCTTATGCACGATTCGAGAAATGCGAGAATTCGGATCGGTGCTTCTGTCACCGTTGGCTCATCGCTCATAAAAAAGATGGTTGCCGAACTATCGGCAAGCGACCAATATTTTAATTATTCGGTGCTAATAGGCAACACTCGGCTCATAGAAAAAAAGATACTTTCCAACGATTTGGACATTGGCTACGTCGAGGGCGAGATAACAAGCGATGATTTGCGCTCCGAAGTAATAATCGACGATAAATTGGTTCTTGCCTGTTCTCCGAAACACGCTTTTTACGGGCGCGAGTCTATTACTTTAAGAGATTTGGATAATATACCTTTAATTTTAAGAGAGGAAGGCAGCGGCACGAGAGTGCAATTCCTTGAACAACTTGAAGGCGCGGGTTACCGCGCAAAAATCAGATGGAGTTGCTGCAGTACTGATATAGTTATTAAAGCAGTTAAAGAAAACCTTGGGGTAACGGTTATATCTGAAAAACTTGT